>CAZZWL010000036.1:21261-40222 GCA_964657755.1 uncultured Rhodanobacter sp. | reverse complement strand
GGGCTCCTTGGCATTTTGGCGAAAGCGCGGGTGTTGGCTATTCTACCACCAGTTTTTGGGTCACCAGGCCTTGGCCGGCAAAAAGCTGCAAGGTGTATAAGCCTGCCGCCAGGCCCGACAGGTCGAGGGAGCGGGTAGCAGCGGCGCTAGCCAGCGCCGCCTCGCGGCGCACGACGCGGCCCGTAGCGTCCACTACCGCCAGGGGGGCGGCCAGCAGGGTAGGGGAGGCGTGCAGCAGGTAGCGGCCGTCGGCGCTGGGGTTGGGGGCCACGGTGAGGGTAGCGCTCAGGGCCGCATCACGCGTGGCGGTGGCCGTGCCCACGAAGCTGACGTCATCAACCTGAAACACGGTGCCGGCTACCGGGCCAGCCGTGGCCGTAATAATGGCCCCCGAGCTCAGCACTAGGTGCACCGAGTCGGGCGTGGCCGACGAGGTATAAGTCAGCGGCACCTGCGCCAGCACGTAGGTCGAGGTAACGGTCCTAAACACCTGCTTGGCCGTGGCCAGGGTTTGCGTAGCACCATTGACGTAGCGGGTGAGGGCCACCTGCGCAAAGGCTCCGTCGCTGGCCGCAGCCGTCTGCGGGCCCGAAAGCTTATAGTAAAACTGAAGCATAGTGGGCCGACTCGTGAAGGGAACGCCGCCGGGCAGCGTCACATCGGCGCCTACTTTGGTACCCACCGCCACGGCTCCGGGCAGTACGGCGAGCGGGGTGGACTTGGATTCGAGCCGGGCGGCGTAGGTGCCGCCGTGGGCATCGGTGGCCTTGGTGAACGTACCCGTAGCAAAGGCAATAGGGCTCAAGGCCGTGATGACGTCGTCGGTGGTGAGCCAGCCGGTGGGCGAGTCTGCCCCGTTGCGGGCCGCCCACGTTTCGAAGCCGCCATTGGGGAGCGCCTGGCCCTGGGCCGCGCCCAGGGCCGCGCAAAAAATGCCAGCCAGCAGGCTATTGCGGAAAATTGTTTTCATCAAACTAAAGGAGGAGAAGGGAGGGTGAAGCCGTAAAAATAGACGCGGCTATCCCCAACTAATTCCTTATTCTAACGAAATATTTCCGCCACGACTCCGGCCAGGCGTGCTAGCCTGGTTCTCAACGTGCCGCTACCCACTCAGTTAGCCAGTGCCAGCGGCAGGGTTCCTACCCCCACGATGCGCCGCGAAGCCCGCTCCTGCACCAGCACCACGGCCCGCAGGTGGGCCGGCTGCCAGCCCGCGCCCAGCGCCAGCGGCACCGTGGCGGCGAAGGTGCCACCGGCCCCCACGGCGCCCAGCGGGCGCAGGGCGCGCACCACGGCGGCGTGGTGCAGCAGGTGGCCCGCGTTTTCGCCCCGGCCCACCTGGGTGGCCAGGCCCGTTTCGGTGAGGGCCAGCAGCACCTCGGTGGCGGGCGTACCGGGGGGTAGGCTGCCTACGCGCACGGCCAGGGTAGCCGCGGTGGGCCGGCTGAGCACCACCGCGGCATGGGGCGCGCGGGCGGCCTCCGCAATACGCTGGCTCAGCTCGGCGCGGCGGCTGCCTACCAGTTCGTAGCGGCCATTTACCACGGCCTGCGGCGTGTAGCTGCCTTCCGGAAACACGCCGGCGTACTGGCGCTGCCGCTCGCTAAACCCGGCCGCCGAGAAGGGGTCCTTCCAGCCCAGGCGGTTCCAATAATCGACGTGCTCGCCCAGTACGATGACCTCGGCGCCCCGCACTGGCTGCGTGGTTTCAAGGGTGCGCGCCACCTCATCGGCGGCGGGGCACGACGAGCAGCCTTCGGAGGTAAAGAGCTCCACTACCACCGGCACGGCGGCCGGGGGCGGTGTGGGCAAGGCGGCCGGCCGGCTGCCTGCCAGGCCAGCCACCAGCCAAGGCCCGAAGGCCAGCAGGGCGAGTTTCATAAAAACAAAGGGGGTAGGGCGGCGGGGTTGCCGCGTAAGTAGCCAGACGCGGCCGTGCGCCCCGCCTTACACGGCGCTTCTTCTAAGATAGTGACGGGGGTAGGAGATAAAAAACGGCCCGCCCTGTAAGGCAATGCCCTAGCCGGCGTCTGCCGCTGAGTCATTGGCTTTTTCCCAGCTCGTTACTTATGCCTAAAGTCTTCACTCTGGCCGCCGCGCTGCTCCTGCTGGCCGGGCCCGCCCTGGCCCAAACCCCCGCCGCGCCCCTTACTGCTTCGGCCCTGGCCGTGGGCACCGCCGCGCCTGCCTTCAACGGGCAGGATGCCGCCGGCCGGCCCGTCGAGCAGCGCCAGCTCCTGAAAAAAGGTCCCGTGGTGCTGTATTTCTGCCGCGACCAGTGGTGTCCGGATTGCAACAAGCAGCGGAGTCAGCTCCAGGATTCGTTGCAAACGCTCACCAGCAAAGGGGCGCAGGTGGTGGTTATTACGCCCGAGCTGCCGACTACTATTGATAAGACGGTGGCCAAGACCAAACGCAGCATTCCCATCGTGCACGACCAGAATTTGGCCAGTATGAAAGCCTGCAAAACGGCCTTCACCGTGGACGATGCCACGGCTCAGAAATACCAGGGCTTTGGGGTGGACCTGAAGGCTGCCAATGGCGCGGCCACCAACGTGCTGCCCGTGCCCGCCACCTCCGCTATCGGCCGCGATAGCAAGATTCGGTGCCCCTTTTTTGACCCCGACTACCGCCACCGGGCCTGCGTGCGCGCCGTGGCCCAGGCCCCGGCCGCCCAGTAGCCGCCGATTCAGGGGGCCGCCGTTACCTTGCTGGCTCGTTTTCAGCGTGCATGTCGCCTTCCGTTCCTACCCCCACCCCCGACCCGCAGCAGTGGCTGGCCCGCTTCGGCGATGAGTTGTACCGCTTCGCCCTGGGCCGGGTGGCCGATGCTGACGCGGCCGCCGAGCTAGTGCAGGATACTTTCGTGAGTGCCCTGGGGGCGCTGGCCTCGTTTCGGGGCCAGGCTTCGGAGCGCACTTGGCTGTTCGTTATTCTCAAGCGCAAAATAATTGACCACTACCGGCGCCTGGCCCGCTCGCCGTTCGTGCCGCTCGACCTCAGCCCCGAGCCCGCCCCCGAAGCCGAGTTTTTCCGGCCCGCCGATGGCCACTGGCGCGAGGAGCAGTACCCCGCCGACTGGCCGGGCGCGGGCCCCAACGAAAACCGCGGCGACCTGGCCCTGGAGCAGCAGGAGTTTCAGCACATTTTGCAGCTGTGCCAGCAGCGGCTCTCGGCCCAGCAGCGGGCCGTATTCGTGCTGCGCTTCGTGGAGGAACTACCGGCCGAAGATATTTGTAACGAGCTGAGCCTGACCCCGGCTAACTACTGGGTACTCGTGCACCGGGCCAAGCTATACCTGCGCCGCTGCCTCGAAAAAAACTGGCTCCAAGCCCCCGCCGCCGCATGAGCCGCATTCCGTCGCCCCTTTTCAACTGCCAGCAGGCCACGCTGCTCGTCGAGCGCCGGGCCGATGCGCCGCTGCCCGTGCGCCCGCGCGTGCAGCTGTGGGCCCACCTGCACCTGTGCCCGCACTGCCGCCGCTACGCCCTGCAAAGCACCCGCATTGCCCACGCCGCCCGCCCCGCCGCCGAGGCGGCCGTGCCCACCAACCTGGCCCTGCCCGCCGCCGCCCGCGCCCGCCTGCAGCTGTTGTTTGATGCCCACGGCTCCGCGCAGGGGTAGGGCCGCGTCTCGGCGCATCAAGCGTGTATTGCCCGAACGCGTTGCGGCGCGTCCCGGCCCAGTACTATCCCATCGTTTCTTTTTTCGCCGAGAAACGTAATGCTTGAAGGGCTGCGGCGATATATGCGGAGCCTGCGGCTTGGGCAGACAGCGCCCGACTCGCCTGTTTCTACCAACTTCCCAAATTACCCCTTGCCATGCTGCTCGCCATCTTGTTCCCCAGCCTTTCGATGCTGCTTAATGGCCACATCCTCAAAGCTTTTCTGAGCTTCATCCTGCACCTTACACTCATTGGCTGGATTCCGGCCGCCATCTGGGGGGTAGCCTCGCTCAATGAGGACCGCGCCCGCCGGCGGCAGGAAGAGCTGCTGCGCGCCGTGCAGCGGCAGTAGGGGGGTAGGGCGCCCGGCGCGGCCGGTGGCTACCTTTGCGGCCCGCTTTAGCCCCGCTTCCGGGCCGCGGCCCCGTCCCGCCTCATGCTCCAAAACGATATCCTCCTCCGCGCCGCTCAGGGCGAAACCACCGAACGGACGCCCGTCTGGCTCATGCGCCAGGCTGGCCGCATCCTGCCCCAGTACCGCGCCCTGCGCGGGCGTCTTTCCGGCTTTAAGGAGTTGGTCGAAACGCCCGCCCTGGCCGCCGAAGTCACCATCCAGCCCGTCGATGCGCTCGACGTGGACGCGGCCATTATCTTCTCCGATATCCTGGTGGTGCCCGAGGCGATGGGCCTCACCTACGAGATGCTGGAGGCCAAAGGCCCGCTCTTCCCCGAGGTGGTCAAAAACGCCGCCGACGTGGCCAAGCTGCGCGTGGCCGACCCCGAGGAGCACCTCGGCTACGTGCTCGAAGCCCTGCGCCTCACCAAGCGCGCGCTGGGGGGTAGGGTGCCGCTCATCGGCTTCGCGGGCGCGCCCTGGACGATTTTGGCCTACATGGTGGAGGGCCACGGCTCCAAAACCTTCAGCAAAGCCCGCCGCATGCTCTACCAGGAGCCCGCCCTGGCCCACCAATTACTGGAGAAAATCACGGTCACGACCATCGCCTACCTGCAAGCGCAGGTGGCCGCCGGGGCCGACATCGTGCAGGTGTTCGACTCGTGGGCCGGCATCCTACCCCCCGCCCACTACGCCGAGTTCTCGGTTGCCTACATCAACCGCATCAGCGCGGCGCTGGCCCCGCTAGTGCCCGTCACGGTGTTTGCCAAGGGCGCCTGGTGGGCCGTGGAAGACTTCGCCCACTCGCCCGCCCGCACGATTGGGCTCGACTGGAACCAGTCGCCCCGCCAGGTGCGCCAGCAGGCCCCCGGCAAAACCCTGCAAGGCAACCTCGACCCCTGCGCCCTCTACGGCACGCCCGCCCAAGTAAAAGCCGCCACCGAAGCCATGCTGGCCGAGTTTGCCGGCGGCCCCCACATCGCCAACCTCGGCCACGGCGTCTACCCCGATACCAACCCCGACAACGTGAAGGTATTCGTGGAAACAGTGAAGGCGTGGCGGGGGTAGAGTATCTCTTTTAAAACTAGAATTCTTATGCAATCGCTTCTTCTGAGAATTCCTTTGTTTCTTGGAGTTAGCCTTGAAGTATACGGCATTGTAATAGTCTTTTCTATTCCTTTTTTCTTCGTCTGGCGTTCAATATTTAGAAAGTATATTAAATCTAAGTTTTTAATAAGATTTGTATCCTGGGCTGCCGCGTTTCCTACAGCATTTATTGTGTATGGTGCACTGATAGTTGCTTGGTTTGCAGTTGTGAGCTATTATCCTAAAAGAGAGTTTAATAGGAATGAATGGTTTGCTGATAAAGAAAATCGATATGAGCTATCGCATAATATCATTGAAAGCGAAATTCTTTTAGGTAAAACAAAAGTAGAGATAATACAACTTCTTGGTGATGAAAACGATGTCGAGAATAATCATTGGGAATATTATCTGGGTTTTATTCCTTCGATTGGAGGTATAGACCCTGATGTGCTAGATGTTTATTTTCAAGATGGAAAAGTTGTGAAAGTTGAACAGCACGAAACCTAGTTAGCAGTAATTATTTACTTCTGATTACAAGCTTACTGATTTCCCTCAAATGGACGTGAAAGACAGCAACGGCACCCTGCTCGCTGAAGGTGATTCGGTCACCCTCATCAAAGACCTCAAGGTAAAAGGCTCATCGCAGACGCTCAAGCGCGGCACGCTGGTCAAGAATATCCGCCTCACCAGCTCGTCCGCCGAGGTGGAGGGCCGGGCGGGGGGTAGCACGATGGTGCTGAAAACTGAATTTCTCAAGAAAGCCTAGTCGCGATGGAGCTTGCAAAAACCGGGTTTGGCATTGGTTTCTACGTAGTGTCGCTGGTAGTTTCGGGGTTGCTGTTTTTTGGGTGGCGGCGGCTGTTTCGGCGCGTATTTCGGGCCGAATACTGGGTGGTTATTGCCACCGCGATGGCTGCTATCCTCACCACGCCGGTAGTGCTGCTGGCGTTGCTGTGGCTGCTTGCGCTACTTAAGAAATAACTGGCTGCGTATTAATTTTTTGCCTGGAGTTAAAAGAGGAAAAAGGAGTTTCACAGAGATTTAACTTACTCTGCGAAACTCCTTTTTCCTCTTTTAACTCCAGGCGAAAAAACTCACAGTCCGGCCGCTTCCGCTTCTTCCAATAACCGCTGCTTCTCGATGGGCACCACGCCCACTTGCTCGCACACCAGCCCGCCGCCGAGGTTGGCGAGCGCGGCGGTGAAGGCGGCCGGCTGGCCCAGCGCCACGCAGCACGCGGCGATGCTAATCACCGTATCGCCCGCGCCCGACACGTCGGAAATGGTGCGCAGGTGGGCCGGTAGATAGGTTTTCTCGTCGCCCTGCTGGGCAAAAACGCCGTGCTCGGAGAGCGTCACGAGCACAATTTCGGGCTCCAAAACCTCGCGTAGCCGGGCCACGGCCACTTCAAAGCCGGCCCGGTCGGTGTCGGGCGCGCCAAATTCCAGCTTCAGGCCCTCGCGCAACTCTTTCAAATTGGGCTTGAAGAGCGTGCAGTGGCGGTAGGCCAGGAAGTTCTTCTTTTTGGGGTCTACCACGGTCGGGATACCGCGCTCGCGGGCGCGGGCAACGCACTGGCTGATAATAGCTTCGCTGAGTACGCCCTTGTCGTAATCCTCGAAGATGACCACGTCGGCACGGGGCAGCAGGTCGTTGTAGGCGGTCAGAAGCTGGGCAGCCTCCTCCGTATTCAGGTCAGTTTCCACTTCCGAGTCGATGCGTACGAGCTGCTGGCCGTGGGCCAGAATGCGCTGCTTGAAGGTGGTGGGCCGGTGCGCGCTGCGGATAATCCCATCGGCGGGCAGGTGGTGGGCGTGGAGCAGCTGGAGCAGCTGGTCGCCGCCGGGGTCGTCGCCCACTACGGCGCACAGCAGGGGGGTAGCACCCAGGGCCTGCACGTTGAGGGCCACGTTGGCGGCGCCGCCGAGGCGGTTCTCGGTGCGGTCCACGTTCACGACGGGCACCGGCGCCTCGGGCGAAAGCCGGCTGGCGCGGCCCCACACGTAGGCATCGACCATGACGTCGCCCACAATTAGGACGCGCAGGCTATTGAAATCGGCAAAGAGCTTGGCAAGGGGGGTAGGGGCAGGCATGGGCGCAAAATTAGGCCAGAAGCGGTAGGACGAAGGAACGTGAAGTAAAAAGAACGTCATGCTGAGCCCTGCGAAGCATCTCTACCACGTAGTTGAACGATACGATAGAGATGCTTCGCGGGGCTCAGCATGACGTTCTTTCCAACTTATTCGACTACCCCTCGGCGCGCAGCACGGCCAGCGGCGGCTGGCTCAGCACCGAGCGGCTATTGAGACCGCCGATGAGGGCCGTGAGGCCGGCCACCAGCACCACCAGCGCCGGCAGCGGCCACAGGGCACTGAGCGCAAACGGGGTTTCGAACACCCAGAAGGCCAGCGCCCAGGCAGCCAGGCCGGCCAGCACTACCCCCGCCAGCGCGGCCAACGAGCCCAGCAAGGCGTATTCGAGCAACGTGATGCGCAGAATCTGGCTGCGGCTGGCGCCCAGCGTGCGCAGCAGCACGCTCTCGCGGGTGCGCTGGTAGCGGCTGATAAGCACCGAGCTGGCCAGCACCAGCAAGCCGGTGAGGATGCTGAAACCGGCCATAAAGCGAATAACGAACGAGATTTTAGTCAGAATCTCGTCCACCGTTTGCAGAATCAGGCCCAGGTCGATGGCCGATACATTGGGGAAGTCACGCACCAGCGCGCGCTGCGCGGTGGCCAGCACGGCATTGGAGGGCGTGCGCGTGAGGATGACGTGGAACTGCGGCGCCTGCTCCAGCACGCCGCTCGGGAACACGACCAGGAAATTGGTTTGCACCCGGCCCCAATCGACCTCGCGGGTGCCGCCCACCACCACATCGATGGGGGCGCCCTGCACGTTGAAGCTCAGCGTGTCGCCGAGCTTGAGCTTGACGCGCTCGAAGTAGCTGCCATCGACCGACACGCGGGGTAGGCCGCCGGCCTTAGCCGGTTGCGGTGGGGTACCGGCGGTTAATTTCTCCGTTTTGCTGAGCGTGTCGCGGTAGGTTACGCGGTACTCGCGCGTGAGCGCCCAGGGCGGGATGCCGTTGGCGGTGTCCTTCTTGAGCTGGGTCACCGACTTGCCGTTGATGGCCGCCAGGCGCATCGTCACGATGGGCACCCGCTGGATGATGGGCAGTTTTTGTTGGGTCAGCAGTTGCTCTACCCCCTTTTCCTGTTCGGTTTGGATGTCGAAGAGCACCAGATTGGGTTGGTTGCCGATGCTCGACAGCTGCACCCGGCCCAGCAGGACCGACTGCACTAGGTAGAGCGTGGCGAGCAAAAACGTGCCCAGCCCCAGCGACAATATCAGCGTAACGGTCTGGTTTTGGGGGCGAAACAAGTTGGCCAGTCCCTGCCGAGCCACGTAGCTCCAGCCGGTGGGGAAGAAGCGCCGCAAAGCCCAGCGCAGCCCCAGGCCCAGCCCGGCCAGGGCGCCCAGCGCCGCCAGCAGCCCGGCCGCGAAGCCCAGCGCCAGCTTCCAGTCGCGGGTTTGGGCGTAGGAAAAGCCCAGCACAAACAGGCCGATGAGGGCCAGCACTAGCCCGCGCAGCGGGTCGGGCGTGGCGGTATCCTCGTCGAGCGAGGCGCGCAGCACCCGCAGCGGCGACACCCGCCGGATGCTCAGCAGCGGCAGCAGCGCGAAGAGCACCGCCATTGCTACCCCCGTCAGCAGGCCCAGGCCCACCGAAGCCAGCGACACGCTCATCTCTACTTCAACGGGCAGGAAATTACCCAGCACCTTGGGCAGCAGCACCTGCACCACCGCGCCCAGCGCCGCCCCAATGGCCGCGCCCAGCAGCCCCAGCCCCGAGGTTTGAATGAGATAAATGAGCAGCGCCTGCTGGCCGCTCGCGCCCAGGCAGCGCAGCACGGCCACGCTGGCCAGCTTTTCCTTCACGTACAGGCTCACCGCGCTTGCCACGCCCACGCTGCCCAGCAGCAGCGCCACGAAGGCCACCAAGCTCAGAAACCGGGTGAGGTCGCGGAACGAGCGGCCGGTGGCTTGCTGCCGGCTGGCCACCGTGTCGGTGTCGATGCCGGTTTGGTCGAAGCGCACCTGGTAGGGCTTGATGGCGGCGGCCACGTCGGCGGTGGGCGCAAACTGGTAGTAGGTGCGGTACTGCACCCGGCTGCCGCGCTGCACCAGCCCGGTCTTACTCAGCAAGCTAATGGGAATGAATACCTTAGGCGCGATGGCCGCGCTAAAGCCGCTCTGGCCGGGCGTCTTCAGCACGCGCCCCGCAATAACCACCGTGAGCGTGCCCACCTTCACCGAGTCGCCCACGCGGGCGTTGAACTGGTCGAGCAGCACGTCGTCGACCAGCGCGCCAGCGGCCCTACCCCCCCGAAAATCGGCGGACGCCGCCGCCGGCTGGGTTTCCCAATTGCCGTAGTATGGGAAGCCCGCGCCCAGCGCCCGCACCTGCGCCAGCCGCACGCCCTGGGTGCGCGGAAACGACACGAGCGAGGCAAACGATACCTCGTCGGTGCGCGTGCGGCCCAGCCGCCGCAGGGCCGGCCGCAAGGTCGAGTCAAACGGCTGGCTCGACGAGAGCACCAAGTCGGCGCCCACCAGCTCGCGCGCCTGCGCCGAAATGCTGCGCGCCAGGTTGTCGCCAAACGAATTGATGCCCACCAGCGCCGCGATGCCTAACACAATGCTCGACATAAATAGCGCCAGCCGCGCGCGGCTTCGGCGCGAGTCGCGCCACGCCATAGTAACTAACCAACTGAAATTCATGATGTAATTAGTAAATATAAGCGGATTTCCAGTGCTAACCCGCGCCAGCGAAAGGCACGAGTTAACCAGTATGTTTACAGTGAAGCTGTCTAGGAAGTCATCAGAACGTCATGCTGAGCGCAGCGCAGCGGAGTCGAAGCATCTTTACTGCTCAACTAATCATATTTACTGCTGCGGTAGAGATGCTTCGACTGCGCTGCGTTCAGCATGACGTTCTGATGACTTCCTAGACAGCTTCACTGTAAAACTTTCAACAATAAGGTTCTGCCGTATTAAATCACTTGACTTGACACGCAAAAATCGTTTTGTTTATTCCTAAGCGCGCCTGTTGAGCCCAATCTAAAATTCAGCAAATTCACCACGTATGCCATCCGTCAAAATCCCCAGTACCTCACGCTTTTTGCTGTTCGGTCCTGTCATCGGCAGCAACGACCGCCTGCGCTTCGGCCAACTAAAGCGGGCGCTGGGGCAGGGCAACTTGCGGGCCGCCGGCCGGGCCGCCGCCTCCTGGGTGCAGGAAGAAGGGTGGCGGTTTTCGCCGCAACGGCTACTTCAACGCCGCCAGGACGACCGCGACGACCGCGAGTTTGACGCGCGCTACGGCGTCGATTCGGCCCTAGCCTTCGTGAACCCCGCCGACGTGCAAGGCGACAATTTTGATGGGCAGTATTTCTACCTCGCTACGACGGTGGCCAAGTTTCGTCGCATGTTGGCTAGGCTGAAGGTTAAGCATGAAGACTTTACATTTATTGACCTAGGGTCGGGCAAGGGCCGCACCGTGCTGCTAGCCGGTGAGCGCCCGTTCGGGCGCGTTATTGGGGTCGAGTACAGCCGACCGTTGCATGAAATCGCCCAACAGAACATCGAAAAATATCCGCTGAAAAAAGCTGGCAGTTTTGAGTTGGTGCTCAGCGACGTGACGGCTTATGATTTTCCGCCCGGCCAGCTGATTGTCTACAACTACAATTCGTTTGGCGACGAGGTCCTTACGCACGTTTTGGAAAACCTAGACCGCTCGGCGCGAGCGCATCCGCGTCAGATTCTTCTCATTTTTTTGAATCTAGGCTACTTTAATCCGCTTGGTGAAGAAGCCGGCTTGGTCTGCGGCGAAGCGCTGCTCAACCGCCACCATTTTGTTCGGCGCTGGATATTTGAAAAGTACCGGGTGTACGAGTGGGTGGCCTAAGTCCCGAGGCTTAGGCGCTCACCGGCTCTTCCACCACCTTGCCGCCGCGCATCCGCATGATTCTTTGCGTTTTGGCGGCCAGCTCCAGGTCGTGGGTCACCAGCACGAGGGTAGTGCCGGCTTCCTTGTTGAGGTCAAATAATAAATCCACCACGTTGGCGCTGGTGTCGGGGTCGAGGTTGCCGGTGGGCTCGTCGGCGAACAGAATCTGGGGGCGGTTGGCGAAGGCGCGGGCCAGGCTCACGCGCTGCTGCTCGCCACCCGAAAGCTGGGCGGGGTAGTGGTGGCCGCGCGCGCCCAGGCCCACGCGCTCCAGCAGGGTTTGGGCCTGCTTGGCCACGTTGCGCTCGCCGCGCAGCTCCAGCGGCACCTGCACGTTTTCGAGGGCCGTGAGGGTGGGTAGGAGCTGAAAGTTCTGGAAAATGAAGCCCACGTGCTGGTTGCGCACCGCCGCCCGCTGGTCTTCGCTCAGGGTATCGAGCTGGATACCTTGCAGCCACACGCTGCCGCTGGTGGCCCGGTCGAGGCCCGCGCACAGGCCCAGCAGCGTGGTTTTGCCGCTGCCCGATGGCCCCACGATGGCAAACGTATCGGCCGGCTGCAGGCTAAAGCTGACCTCGTGCAGCACTGTGAGCTCGCGCCCGGCGCTGGGGTAGGTTTTGGTGAGGTTTTCGACTTGAAGGCTAGTCATTCAGGAGTTCAGAATAATTGAGTAGAAACTATAGGGTTTGCATAAAATCGTCTGTCATTGCGAGCCACGCGAAGTAATCGCACCCAAACGATACCCGAACGATTCCGTTCGGAGGCGATTGCTTCGCGTGGCTCGCAATGACAGACGCATTTTGTAAACAACGCCAAGGCAAAAAGCCTTTTGGGAGGAAAAACGTCCCCTTTCGGGTTATGGCTACGTAGGACGCACAACAACGGCCTATACTTTTGCCTGCTTTTGCTTTTCTGCCCATGAACTACCTGCCCGCCAGCGCCCTGCTGCTGGCCCTGCTCGCCGCCGGCTGCGGCGCCGACACGGCCAAAACCTCATCAGCCCCTACCCCCCCCGCCACGGCCGAAGCGCCCGCCGCCAAAAAGGGTGAGGCGGCCATCCTGTTTTTTGGCGACAGCATCACGGCCGGCCTGGGCGTGGAGCCCGACCAGGCCTACCCCGCCCTCATCGAGGCGCGCGTCGATTCGCTGCACCTGCCCTATACCGTGGTGAATGCCGGCCTGAGCGGCGAAACCACGGCCGGCGGCCGCTCGCGCATCAAGTGGGTGCTGAGCCGCCAGCCGGTGGGCGTGTTTGTGCTGGAGCTGGGCGGCAACGACGGCCTGCGCGGCCTACCCCTCACCGACACCCGCAAGAACCTGCAAGCCATCATCGACACCGTGCGCCAGCAGGCGCCAAAGGCCAAAATCGTACTCGCCGGGATGCAGATTCCGCCCAACATGGGCCCCGCCTACGCCGCCGATTTCAAGCAGCTCTACGGCGAAATCGCGGCCAAGAACCACCTCACGCTCATTCCGTTCCTGCTCGAAAACGTGGGCGGCATCGCCAAGCTCAACCAGCGCGACGGCATTCACCCCACGCCCGCCGGCCACAAGCTGGTGGCCCGCACCGTGTGGCGCACCGTGCAACCTTTGTTGTAATGCAAGCCCCTATCCTCGAAACCGAGCGCCTGCGCCTGCGTGCCTACCAGGCCAGCGACCTGGCGCCCAAGCTGGCCATGTGGCAGGAGCCGCGGTTTTACCAGTACCTGACGGGCCAGCCCGCCACCGAAAATGAGGTGTGGACCAAGCTGCTGCGCGATGCCGGGCTGTGGGCCGTGTGTGGCTACGGCTACTGGGCCATCGAAGAAAAAGCCACGGGCGAGTTTGTGGGGGCCGTTGGCTTCGCCAATTTCCGGCGCGCCCTGACGCCCGCCCTGGGCGACTATCCCGAAGCCGGCTGGGTACTGGCCCCGCGCGTGCACGGCCAGGGCTACGGCGCCGAAGCCCTGAGCGCGGCGCTGGCCTGGGGCGATGCCCACTTGGCGCAGCCGCGCACCGTGTGCATCATCAGCTTGGCCAACGAGCCTTCGCGCCGCCTGGCCGCCAAGCTCGGCTACCGCGAATACGCCCGTGCCGAATTCAGTGGCACGCCCATCGCGATGCTCGAGCGGTTTACGCCACCTCGGGCGGGCGCGCCCGCTGGGGGCTAAATCACCCGCAGCGCATCCACGTTCACCTCGTCGCGCAGCAGCTCCAGGTTGCGGTAGGTGCGGGGCCGGCCAGCGTCGGTGCTCAGGGCGGGCGGCGCGCCGAGCTGGGCCACATCCAGGATAAGCTGCGTGAATTTGCGCACGCCCAGGTACACGGCCACCGGCCGCGCCGGCGAGTGGGCCTGGTAGCCAGCCAGTGCCTGGTCTATTTCGAGCAGTACAGCGCTCATAGGGTAATGAGAATGAGGGATAAAGGGCATTAAAAATAACCAGTAGCGCTGGCTTGTGCAAATTGGTCCCTACCCCCCGCGCCGTGCCCAATGGCCCCCGCGCCCCACCTTTGCCGCTACCTATGACGACTCCTCCTGACCCGGCCGCCCGGCCCATTGGCATTTTTGATTCCGGCATTGGCGGCCTCACCGTGGCCCGCGCCGTGGCCCAGCGCCTGCCCCACGAGCGGCTCGTGTACTTCGGCGACACCGCCCACCTGCCCTACGGCGAAAAAAGCACCGCCGCCATCCAGGCCTATTCCGTCAAAATCTGCGACGTGCTGCTGCGTCAGCACTGCAAGCTCATTCTCATTGCCTGCAACTCGGCCTCGGCCGCCGCCTACGAGCTGGTGCGCGAGTATGTGGGCTCTAAAGCCTTGGTAGTGGGCATGATAGACCCCGTGGTGGCGCACGTGGGCCGGCACTACGCCGGCCGGCCGGTGGGCCTCATCGGCACCAAGCAAACGGTGGGCTCCAATATCTACCGCAAGAAAATCGACCAGCTCGACCTCGGCGTGGACCTGCACGCGCTCGCTACCCCCCTGCTCGTGCCCATGATTGAGGAAGGCTTCTTCAACGGCCGCGTGTCGGAGGAAATCATCCGCGCTTACCTCGCCCATGAGGAGCTGCAACACATTGAAAGCCTGGTGCTGGCCTGCACGCATTTTCCCCTCATCAAGCCCCAGATAGAAGCTTACTACCAAGGCCGCGTGGCCGTGCTCGACCCCTCCGACCTGGTGGCCGCCACCGTGGCCGAGGCACTGGCGGCCCGGCAGCTATTGGCCCCAATCGGGGGGGTAGGGCCGACCCACCACTTCTACGTGAGCGATTTCACGCGTTCCTTCGAGGAAAGCACCCGCCTGTTTTTTGGCCAGGAAGTGCAGTTGGAGCACTACCCGCTGTGGGAGTAAAATAGCAAAAATGATGGCCTTGACCACTAAATAATCAAATTTTTTCTGATTAAAATCTTGTGAAGAAATAATGAACTAGTATCTTAGCGTTTTCTAAGGTATCTGGTATTTTAAATTTTCTTCTCACGCCTATGTCTCTACTCTCTACTCAAAGCATACGAAATTGTCTGTTGCTGCTGCTGGCTCTGCCGCTGCTAAGCCGTGGGCAAACTACCATCGTCAACTACGATTTCAATAATGCCACGGCCTACCCGGCCGCCCCAGTGGCAACCGCCGCCGGCGTAAGTTCAACGGCTACTTCAACGGAGGCTTTTCCGGCAACTGCCCCGGTGGGCGTGGCTACGGGGGCGGGGGCCTACGCCACCAATGCCGCTGGCTCAGCGTTGGGCATGAGCAGCTCCAGCGGCACCAATACCAAGTATTTTCAATTTGCGCTCGATGGCGCGTCGCTGCCCAAGTATTCGGCTTTCAAAATTTATCTGCAAGGCTACCGCTCCGGCACCGGCGCCACTACCCTCACCCTGCAATACAGCGTGAATGGGGGTAGCTACCTCACGTTCGGTACCACTTATGCGCCGGGCAATGCCGCTTACACCGAAGGGGGCTTTGATTTATCGGGCCTGTCGGCGCTGAATGCTCCGACCAGCCTGAGCCTGCGGCTGCTGGCCAGCGGAGCCTCGGGCAGCGGCCCATTGCGCGTGGATAATTTTCAGGTGCAGGCCGTGAATACCGTGGACCCGCTCGTGTCGAGCCTCAGCCCCGGCACGATAGAAGCCGGTTCGGCCGACTTTGCCCTGACCGTGACGGGTAGCAATTTCAAGCCCGGCGCGGTGGTGAGCTTTAACGGGCAAAACCTGATGACTGCCTATGGGTCAAGTACTTCGCTGGCCGCTACGGTGCCCGCGGCGGCCGTGGCCACGGCTGGCAGCTACCCGGTGGCCGTGGCCAATCCGGGGGGTGCTACGACGGCCGGGGTGACCTTTACCGTCACGCCCGCGCTGGTGCACTGGACCGGCGCGGCGGGCACCGGCAGCTGGTTCGACGCGGCCAACTGGACTACCAATGCCCTCCCCGCCACGGCCGATGAGGTAGTGCTCGACCACCGCTACGTGGCGGGGCCCTTCACCGTGAGCCTCGACCAGAGCGTGGCAGTTAGTATTAAATCCTTGACTATCAATCCGGGGGCTAGCGATTCCATCTTCGCGCTGGTACCCGCTGCGAATACGCTGGCAACGGCCCTCACCCTGAGCAACACGGGTAGTGGAGCAGTAGCCCTGGCCATTTATAATAAAGGAGTAATGACGAACGCCAGTGGCGCTAGCTCGGGCTCGGGAGTTGACGTGCTGGGCACCGGCGCCACGGCCTTTATCTACAACGGCGGCAGCTACCGCCACGCCACCGTGCGAAGCCACACTGCCGTGGTGGAAAACCTGAGTGCGCTAGCGGGTACCGAGTTGGGAATCTTCGATTTTCGCCTGCCCACCAATGGCACTGCTTCGTATGCGCTTTCCCTCTCGGGGCGCACTTATGGCACGCTGATTCTGCGTAACCGGCCTGGCCAGACTGCCACCAGCTACACGGGGGCCGGCAGCTCACTTACCATCCAGGGTAACTTGCTAATTGGGCCCGGCGTCACGTTCTCGCCCGCGATTAACAACGATTTGCGCGTGGCGGGAGACATTCGGGCGCAAGGAGTGTTTCAATTTAAAGAAACCAGCCCCGCCTCGCCCACCAGCCAGGTAGTGCTGGCCGGCAGCAAGCCACAAACCATCAGCGGGACTTTTCAGCTGAATGGGGGGGTAGGGTTGGCCATTAACAACCCCGCCGGCGCCACGCTGGCCACGGCAGTCACTATGGGTGGGCCGCTCACGCTCACCAGCGGTGTGCTCAACACCACTGCTGCTAACCTATTGACGCTAAGCCCAGCGGCTTCAGTAGCAGGGGGTAGCGCTGCCAGTTTTGTCAATGGCCCGCTGGCCCGCCAGACGGCCGCCGGCGCGCTCACCAGCCTGTTATTCCCAACGGGGAGCGGCGCGGGCTACCGCCCCGTCACGCTCAACGCCACTGCACAGGATGCCACCACCTACCTCCTAACCCAAGCCGAAGGCCCGGCTCCCGATTATAACAACCTGCCGGTCAGCACATCGGCCCTGCCCCAGCTTACCCGCGTGTCGCGGGTCCGGTCACACACTATTACGCCCACGCCGGCGGCCAATAGTTTCAGTGGCACCGTCACGCTGTCTTTTGGGGCTGATGACCGGGTAAACGCGCCTACCGATGCCAGCTTCACCATTGGCAAAAACAGCGGCAGCGGCTGGCAGAATATCGGCTCCTCGAATATAACGTTGGTTACCCCTGTGCCCGCGGACGGCTACGCCAGCGGCACCATCACGTCGGGTACGTTCACGTCATTCAGCACCTTTGCCTTAGCCAGCACCAGCGCCGACGCGAAAATCAATCCGTTACCCGTCGCGCTCACCAGCTTCACGGCCCGCCGCCAGGCCGCCAACGTTCACCTGAGTTGGGCCACGGCTACCGAACTGCGCAATGCGCGCTTTGAGGTGCAGCGGAGCCCCGATGGCCAGGTATTTACAACGGTAGCCACGGTGGCTGGCCACGGCACCACTGCCCAGGCTCGCCAGTATACTACGCTCGACCCGGCTGCCCCCGCCGGCCCGCTCTACTACCGCCTGGCGCAGGTCGACGTAGATGGCCGTACCACGTTTAGCCCGGTCGTCGCGCTAGGCGCGGCTGGTAGCGTGGTGCTCTACCCCAACCCGGCCCGCGACCAGCTGGTGGTGCCCGCGCCGGCCGGCACGCTAGTGCGCGTGCTCGACCTCACGGGCCGGGTGTTGCAAGCGGTCGCCCTACCCCCCTTGGGTGAGGTGAGCGTGAGTAGCCTACCCGCTGGTACTTATATACTTCAACTCGGTGAAGGGATGCAAAACCTGCGCTTCAGCAAAGAATAAGGGGGTAGGGGAGGCCAAATGAAAAGGCCCGGTGCAACTTGCACCGGGCCTTTTCATTTGGCAAAAGCGACTTGCTGCTTCTGCCTTATACTGAGAAGCTCTCGCCGCAGCCGCAGGAGCGCGAGGCTGGGATTATGCCTGCACTACGCCACCTCCGACGAGTCGAGGACAGTGCGTTCGTCGGGCATAACAGTTTGCAACGGGTGCGGCTCGGTGTGGCTGCTTTCCGCTTGCCAGTCCACCTGAGGGTTGGTGCTGATGCGAATGGCCTCGGCGGCCAGCTTCTCAAAGTCGATTTTGAAGCTGCCATCCTTCTGCTCAGTCATAACCTTCTCATCTAGAAAAACCGACACGTAGGCATCTTCAACTACCTCCCGGCGCAGCCGCAGCCGGACGGAATAAGTCTTGTTTTCGTCGCTCATTAAGAGAGAATTGGAGCCAGTAAAGAAAGCGGCAAAATTAAACCAACGCTTGCTGCAAAAAAAGAAGCCAAGTCCCGCGAACGGAATCTGGCTTTTATGTCTGAGTAATACTTAGGCTAAACTGAAAAGCTCTCGCCGCAGCCGCAAGAGCGCGAGGCGTTCGGATTATGAAACTGGAAGCCCTTGCCGTTTAGGCCGTCCGAGAAGTCGAGCTCGGTGCCGGCCAAGTAGAGGAAGCTCTTCATATCGACCACCACGCGCACGCCTTTGTCCTCAAATTCCTGGTCCATTGGCCGGGTTTCGTTATCAAAGTCGAGCTTGTAGCTCAGGCCCGAGCAGCCGCCGCCGGCCACCGAGGCGCGTAGGCGGTAGGTAGCATCGAGCTGCGAATCGCGCATCAGGTGCTCCACTTTTTCCTTGGCTTTATCTGAAACGGTTATCATATAGGTAGGTAGCTAAGGTGCTGGGAAAGAATAGGGGGTAGCCGGGCTTCAAGAGCCGGCGGCAATAACCCAACAAAGATACCGCTAAGAAGGATTCTAAATAACAAAAAAAGACGACCCTTTTTCAAGGGTCGTCTTTCGCAAAAGGTGGGTTAACCTAGTGGTGCGACTTTTCCAGCTCCAGGGCCGGCATGCCATTTTTCACGCGGTAGTCGTTGATAGCCATTTTAATAGCATCTTCGGCCAAAACCGAGCAGTGAATTTTAACGGGCGGCAGGGCCAGCTCTTCCACAATCTCCATGTTGTCGATAGCCAGGGCCTCGTCCACGGTTTTGCCCTTCAGCCACTCCGTCGCCAGCGACGACGAAGCGATGGCCGAGCCGCAACCGAAGGTCTTGAACTTGGCATCGGTGATGGTGTTGGTGGCTTCGTCTACCTCAATCTGCAGGCGCATTACGTCGCCGCACTCGGGAGCGCCAACGAGGCCGGTGCCCACCGTTTTTTTGTTTTTGTCCAGCGTGCCCACGTTGCGGGGATTGCTGTAATGGTCGATTACCTTATCGGAGTAAGCCATGATTTTTGGAGTTATGAGTTAAAAGTTATGAGTTATGAGTTGAAAATCGTGAGGTAGAGGACAACCAGT
>CAZZWL010000036.1:0-21251 GCA_964657755.1 uncultured Rhodanobacter sp. | reverse complement strand
TTTTAACTCATAACTTGTTAATGCTCCGCCCATTCGATGGTGCTGAGGTCCACGCCTTCTTTGTGCATTTCCCAGAGCGGCGACATTTCGCGGAGCTTGGTTACGGCCTCTTTTACGTGGTTGATGGCGTAGTCGATTTGCTCCTGGGTAGTGAAGCGGCTGAGGCCGAAGCGCAGGCTGCTGTGGGCCAGGTCATCGCTCAGGCCCAGGGCCTTAAGTACGTAGCTGGGCTCCAGCGAGGCGCTGGTGCAGGCCGAGCCGCTTGATACGGCCAGGTCTTTCACGCCCATCATCAGGCCTTCGCCTTCCACGTATTTGAAGCTGATGTTGGTGACGTGGGGTAGGCGGTGCTCTATCGAGCCATTCACGTAGCTTTCTTCGAGGGGTAGCAACGACTGCTCCAAGTGGTCGCGCAGCTTGCTCAAGCGCTCGGTGTCAGCGGCCATTTCGAGGCGGGCGAGTTCGCAGGCCTTGCCGAAGCCCACGATGCCGGGTACGTTGAGCGTGCCCGAGCGCATGCCGCGCTCGTGGCCACCGCCGTCCATTTGGGCGGTCACTTTTACGCGCGGATTTTTGCGCCGCACGTAGAGGGCGCCTACCCCCTTGGGGCCGTACATCTTGTGGGCCGTAAAGGCCATCAGGTCAATGCCATCGGCGAGTACGTCCACCGGAATCTTACCTACGGCCTGGGTGCCGTCGCTCATAAACAGGGCGCCATGCTTGTGGGCAATGGCGGCAATTTCGCGGATGGGCTGGATGGTACCCGTCTCGTTGTTGCCGTACATGATAGTGACCAGAATGGTCTGGGGCGTCATGGCGGCTTCCAACTCGTCGAGGCTGATGAGGCCTTTGTCGTTCACCGGCAGGTAGGTCACCTTGCCGCCGAGCTTCTCGATGTGTTTGCAGGTATCGAGCACCGCTTTGTGCTCGGTGGTCGTCGTGATGATGTGGTTGCCGCGCTGGCTGTACATCTCAAATACGCCCTTGATACCCAGGTTGTCGCCTTCGGTAGCGCCGCTGGTGAAGATAATCTCCTTGGGGTCGCAGTTGATGAGCTGGGCAATTTGCTCGCGGGCATAGTCCACGCCTTCCTCAGCGGCCCAACCGAAAGGGTGGTTGCGCGAAGCAGCGTTGCCGAATACGTCGGTCAGGTAGGGCATCATGGCCTCCAGCACGCGCGGGTCGAGCGGCGTAGTGGCGTTGTTGTCCAGGTAGATAGGTAGCTTAAGCATGGCGCTGGGCTGGATGTTGCTAATTAAGGTCTTAAAGTT
This sequence comes from uncultured Rhodanobacter sp., assembly GCA_964657755.1. GTDB lineage: Bacteria > Bacteroidota > Bacteroidia > Cytophagales > Hymenobacteraceae > Hymenobacter. The sequence continues at coordinate 19,980 of CAZZWL010000036.1, read as the reverse complement.
ACTCGTTGACTGCCTACGAAACAGAATTTTGGCCTAAACAGTTTTTTCGAATTCACAAAAATAGCTGGAATCTGTCTAAAAAAGCCGTGCCCCCCAATTTGCTCCCAACCACGGCCGGTAGCTTTGCGTCGCGGGCCGCCTCATCCCTTCTTCCTTTATGCTCACCAACCTTGAACACTTGGGCCTGGCCGTGCGCGACTTAGCCGCCGCCACCGACCTCTACACGCGCCTGCTGGGCCAGCCACCCTACAAAACGGAGCACGTGGCCAGCGAAGCCGTGGACACGGTTTTTTTCCAAATCGGCGGCTCCAAGCTGGAGCTGCTGGCTGGTACCGGGCCCGAGAGCGCCATCACTAAATTTCTGGAGAAGAAGCCCGAAGGCATTCACCATGTCGCGTTTGAAGTCGATGACATTGGGGCGGAGATGGCCCGGCTGCGCGCCGAAGGCTTTATCCTACTGAATGAAACGCCCAAGCGCGGCGCCGACAACAAGCTGGTATGTTTTGTGCACCCCAAAAGCGCCGGGGGCGTATTAGTGGAGCTGTGTCAAGAGATAAAAATTTGATTAGTAGTTAAAAGGAATGAATTTTTTTCGCCAGGAAGTAGATGCCGCCGTGGATGTCTTGCTCACGCAGCAGGTCATTCTTTATCCCACCGACACCGTGTGGGGCTTGGGCTGCGATGCCGAAGTGCCCCGCGCCGTCGAAAAATTATACCAGCTAAAAGGCCGGCCCGAAGGCAAGCCCAGCATCGTGCTGGTGGCTGACCTGGCCATGCTGCGCCGCTACGTGACGCAGGTGCCCGACGAGCTGGAAGCCGCCCTGGCCGCGCAAACTCGCCCCACTACCTACCTGCTGCCCGCCAGTCGCACCGTGGCGCCCGGCCTGGTAGGGCCCGATGGTACCGTGGGCCTGCGCGTGGTGCAGGACGAGTTTTGCCACAAAGTGGTGCGCCGCCTGGGCCACGGCCTGGTGAGCACCTCGGCCAACAAGACCGGGCAGCCTACCCCCGTGGTATACGCTGAAGTGGACCCGGCTATCGTGCGCGGGGCCGACTACGTGGTGAGCTGGCGGCAGAGCGACCAGACGCGCACCGCGCCCTCGCGCATCGTGCGCCTGAACGCTGGTGGCGCGCTGGAAGTGGTGCGGGAGTAGCTGCTAGGGCGACCCGCCGGGCAGCGACGCTAACTTTGTGGCCCGTGGCTCTGCGCAGTTGGTAACGAAACTACCAGCGCAGGCTACGCTACTCAAGTTCGCGTTACTACTTTATGACTACGCCCACGCTGCCCGACTTGCCCATCTTTCGCACCATTGCCGACGCGGCCCAGGAGCTAGGCCAGCCGGCCTACGTGATTGGCGGCTACGTGCGCGACCTGGCCCTGCGGCGCAGCAGCAAGGACATTGACGTGGTGACGGTGGGCGACGGCATCCGGCTGGCGCAGGCCGTGGGCCGGCGGCTGCCGGGTAGGGGCCGCGTCACAGTGTTCAAGAACTTCGGCACGGCCATGCTGCCCACCGAGGAGGCCGGCGAAATCGAGTTTGTGGGCGCCCGCAAGGAAAGCTACCGCGCCGAAAGCCGCAAGCCCGAAGTGGAAGCCGGCACGCTGGACGACGACCTGGCCCGCCGCGATTTCACCATCAATGCCCTAGGCCTGAGCCTGAACGCCGACGACTTTGGCGCGCTCGTGGACCGCTACGGCGGCATGCAGGACCTGGCCGCCAAAACCATTCGCACGCCGCTGGGGCCCGATATTACCTTCAGCGACGACCCGCTGCGGATGCTGCGCGCCATCCGGTTTGCCAGCCAGCTCAACTTCGATATCGAGCCCGATACGTACGACGCCATCGCCCGTAACAAGGAGCGGATTAGCATCGTGTCGCAGGAGCGAATTACAATTGAGCTCAATAAAATAATTGAGTCGCCGGTGCCGAGCTATGGCTTCAAGCTGCTGTTTCAGACGGGCTTGTTGCAGCTCATCTTTCCGAAGATGGCCGAGCTGCATGGGGTAGAGAAAGTGGGCCAGCACGCCCACAAAGACAACTTTTACCACACCCTGCAAGTGCTCGACAACGTGGCCGCCGCCGGCGGCGACTTGTGGCTGCGTTGGGCGGCCATTCTGCACGACATCGCCAAGCCCGCCACCAAGCGCCTCGACCCCAAAGTGGGCTGGACTTTCCACGGCCACGAGGACAAGGGCGCGCGCTGGGTGCCGGGCCTTTTCACGGCGCTCAAGCTGCCGCTGGGCGAGGAAATGCGCATGGTGCAGAAGCTGGTGCGTCTGCACCTGCGGCCCATTGTGCTGAGCAAAGCCATCGTAACCGACTCGGCCGTCAGGCGTTTGCTCTTTGAAGCCGGCGATGACATTGACCGACTCATGCTGCTGTGCCGGGCCGATATTACCAGCAAGGACCACCAGCGCAAGGCCCGCTACCTCCAAAACTTCGACACGGTAGAAGAAAAGCTGCGCGAAATCGAGGCCAAGGACCACCTGCGCAATTTCAAGCCCGTCATCACGGGCGAGGTCATCATGGAAACCTTTGGCCTCAAGCCCTCACGCCAAGTCGGCGAGCTGAAGGAAGCCGTGCTGGAGGCCATATTGGAGGGCGAAGTTCCTAATGAATGGGAGCCCGCCTACGCGCTGCTGCTCCGGCGCGGCGCAGCCCTGGGCCTGAGTAGAGTATAGGTATAAGAAACTGAATGTCATTGCTTTGCCGTGCTCGCAATGATTATCGCCCTACCCCGCCTCCTGTTTCTACCCCCGCCGCGCCGCCCGGCCGCCCGCGCCTGGGCTGGCGGCGCGCGAAGCGCTGCTCGCGTTGCTACCCACCCTCACGGTGCTGGGGCTGCCGTGGCTACTCAAGCCGCTGAGCAACCCGCAGTTCCCCGTTCTTGGAGCTATGCTTCCACTTCTTGAGTTGCCCGCCACTGTCTTTTCGCGCACGGAGGAGGGGGTAGTGACGGGCGTGCAGTGGCCGAAGCCAGGCGTGGGGCGCTCAGTATCTCGCTGGGCATTCTGGGGGCGGGCGGCAGACCGCAAACCCGGCCCGCAAGGCAGTCGATTCCTGATTTAGTAAAATAATTATAAAAAATACTCTCTAAGAACGAAAGCTTACGACACGAAGCCGCAACAAACGTTTTTGTTTATCGCATGCAGATTAATAGCAAGTTAGGGTAAAATAGGGGTTGGATTTTGTGAACAGTTTCGTAAACTTGTCAGCGCATTCCCATCTTATTCGCTTTCTTGTTATGGTACAAAAATTACCTTCTTCCGTCCTGCGGTTGCTGGTGCAGGCCGTTATCCTCATCTGCGGATGGCGGGCCGGGTGGTGCGCCCCGGCCAGCGCCCCCCAATTGACGCGCCCGGCCGCTGTCACCATCACGGGTAGCGTGCTCAACGACAAGGGCCTACCCCTGCCGAGCGTGGTGGTGGCCGTGAAAGGCACGTCCACCGTGACTACGACCAACTCGGCCGGTAATTTTCTGGTGGCCGTGGAAGCCATTAATCCGGTGTTGGTCTTTTCCTGCGCCGGGTACCAGGCCCAGGCGCTGGCCGTGCAGGCGCGCAGTGGCGTGGCCGTGACGCTGTACGCGGTGGGGGTGGCGCCGCCCTCCAGCGTAGAGCCGGCCGTGGGCGCCGGCAGCAGTGGCGTTATGTACGCTGAAGAGCTGGCGTCATTCCCCGGCGGCGAAACGGCTTACGCTACTTACCTGCGCCAAAACGCCCGCTACCCCGAAAAAGCCCAGCAGCAGGGCCTGGCCGGTACCGTGTTCGTGAGCTTTGTAGTAGACGAAACCGGCCGCATCCTGGATGCGCAGGTGCTTAAAGGCTGTGGCAACGGCTTCGATGAAGAGGCCCTGCGCCTGGTGCGCCTCATGCCCTGGTGGAACCCCGGCCAGGCAGGTGGCAAGCCCGTGCGCTCGGGCTGCACGCTACGCATCCGGTTTGGGGTGCAGCCGCAGCCGTAGGCAACGCAGTTCCTGCGGCTAGGCTCCCAGTCTTGCGCGGGCTCGCGCTACGTCCTCCGGTGTGTCGATGCCAAAGGCATCCAGCTCCGTAACAACCGTCTGAATGGGATATTCAGCCTCCAGCCAGCGCAGCTGTTCCAGGCTCTCGGCCAGCTCCAGGGGCGAGGGCGGCAGCCGCGTGAGCTGCCCCAGGGTTTCGGGGTCGTAGGCATACAGGCCCAGGTGGCGGTAGTAGCGGTGGTGGTGCAGCCACTCGGCGGGCGGGCGCTGACGCTGGTAGGGTAGGGGGTGGCGGCTGAAATACATGGCCCGCCCAAACTGATTCACGACCACCTTGGGTAGGTGGGGACTAAATAATTCTTCCTCCGTGAGCACAGGCTTGATAAGGGTAGCAATAGCGGGGATAGGCTTTTGGGCAAAAAGCCCGACCAGCGCATCAATCTGGGCCGGCTGAATAAACGGCTCGTCGCCCTGAATATTCACAATGCAGTTGACCCCGCTGGGTCGGCCCAGCAGCTCAAACGCCTCCCACACGCGGTCGGTGCCGCTGGGGTGGTCGGCGCGGGTGAGCACCGCCTCGCCCCCAAAGCCGCGCACGTGGTCCAGGATGCGCGCATCATCGGTGGCCACCACCACGCGGGCCAGGCCCGCGAGCCGGGCCTGCGCCACCACGCGCTGAATCATGGTTTGGCCGCCCAGGTCCACCAGCGGCTTGCCGGGCAGGCGGGTAGAGGCGTAGCGGGCCGGGATAATGCCGAGGGCAAAGGACATCATAGTAAGAAAGGGGGGTAGGGACGCGTTGAGGCCGGCGGCTGGGCGGCTGGCCGGGCACCCTGAGGCCTGGCCGCCGGGCCATTCGGCCCCGAAACTAGGCCCGCCCGGCCGCTACGTAGTTACTTTGCCTACCGCTGGCCTGGCGCCGGGGCCCGCCGGTAGCGGGTTTTGGTACACCTTTAGCTTTGGTTTTACGCATGAGTCTGTTTGCTTCCTTCTTGATTTTGAATTCGCTGCACGGCCCGGTGGCCGCGCCGCCGCCCACCCACCACTTACCCACCGATTCTATTGGCCAGGAAATGCGCGGCGGCCAGCGCTTTGTGCGCCACCGCGTGGCCCAGGGCGAAACGCTCTTCGCGCTGGGCCGCCGCTACCACGTGGCCGTCGACCAGATTACGGCCGCCAACCCGCAGCTCAAAAATGGCCTGGGCATTGGGGAGGTCGTCCTCATTCCGCGGCCCAGCGGCGGCGCTGGTAAAGCAGCAACCACTGCCGCCCGCATTTCCGCCGTCCCTACCCCTTCTGCTGCGGCTAACGTGCCCGAGCGCTACACCGTGGCCAAGGGCGAAACGCTGTTTGGCATTGCCCGGCGCTTTAGCCTTTCGCCCGCCGAGCTGATTTTGCTCAACCACCTGCCGGCCGGCGGCGCGGTGCGCGTGGGCCAGCAGCTGCAGCTGCGTAGCACCGAGGCCGGCGCGCCACCCGTGGCGGCCACCCCCACTGCCGCGGCCGACCCAGTAGCCCCGCCCGCCCCGCGCCCCGCCGCGCCCGAGCCGGCCGCCCCCAAAATCAACCCCGCCAAAGAAGCCCAGATTGCCACCGTTACGGCCGCTACCCCTGCCGAGCGGCGCGAAGAGGTGGCCGAAACCAAGTCGCCCACCCGCGCCAGCGAGCTATCGGGCCGCAAAACCGACGTGGGCATTGCGGCGCCCATTGCCAGCAGCGGCACCGATAAGTACCTGGCCCTGCACAAAACGGCCCCCATCGGCACCATCATGCAGGTCAAAAACCAGATGAATGGCCAGTCGGTGTACGTGCGCGTCATTGGCGTATTGCCCGATACCGGCGAAAACGACAACATCCTGGTGCGCCTCTCGCCCCGCGCCGTGCAGAAGCTCGGCACCACCGACAGCAAGTTTCGGGTCGAAACGAGCTACGTGCCGTAGGGCTGAAGCCTTCCGCAACATTAATAATGCAGCACGTCATGCTGAGCAAAGCGAAGCATCTCTACCGCGCCGAAAGGGTTACTATCCCAACGATGCGGTAGAGATGCTTCGCTTTGCTCAGCATGACGTGCTTTACTCACCCCTCGCAGCAACAAATGCCTAAGCTGAACCTAGCAGAGCTGCGCGCCCTGCTCGATGAGCGCGCCGACCGCCACAACCAGCCCGCCTTTCTGGCCAAAGACCCGGTGAGTATCCCGCACCGTTTCAGCCAGTTGCAGGATATTGAAATCAGTGGCCTCTTCGCCGCGCTGCTGGCCTGGGGCCAGCGCCCCACCATTCTAAAAAAAACGGCCGAGCTGCTGGCGCGAATGGACGACGCGCCCTACCAGTTCATCACCCAGCATCAGGATGACGACCTGAAGCAACTGCTCGGCTTCTGCCACCGCACCTTTTGCGATACCGACCTGCTGTATTTCGTGCACTGGCTACGCGGGTTCTACGGCGAGCATGTGTCGCTGGAAGACGCTTTCCTGCACGGCACCACCATGCGCGAGCGGCTCATCAACTTTCACGACCTGTTTTTCAGCCTGCCTGATGCGCCGGCCCGCACCCGCAAGCACGTGGCCACGCCCGCCCGCGGCTCGGCCTGCAAGCGCCTCAACATGTACCTGCGCTGGCTCGTGCGCCGCGACGATAACGGCGTCGATTTCGGCCTCTGGACACGCCTTTCGCCCAGCGAGCTCATCTGCCCCATCGACGTGCACGTCGAGCGCCAGGCTCGCCTGCTGGGTTTGCTGAAACGCGAAAAAGTAGACTGGCAGGCCGCCGAAGAGCTCACCGCCAACCTGCGCCTGCTCGACCCGAATGACCCGGTGAAGTACGACTTTGCGCTGTTTGGGGAGGGGGTAGGGTAAGTTGCACCATACCTTACGGTTAGTCTTGGCCGTACTGTAGCTTATGCTGAAAAACTCGAAAGGCCCCGAACTGCCCGCCTGGGTATTTCTGGCGCTCCGCCTGGGCGCGCTGCTAGCCGTGGCCGTAGTCGCCGTGCTCGTAGCCCGCTGCAATTCCTGAACCTTCCGCGTTTCTCCTGCGAAGCCCTCTGCGGTGAAAACACCATTAGCGCCGAATCTTCCCACCCGCTTCGCTGTTTTACCTTCGCGGCCAGTCAGCCAATTATCTCCGCAGTTAGTCGATTTGTTAGTACCCCAGAACTTTGAAGCCAAGATTGGCTTCGCCACCCTGCGCGAGCTGCTGGAGCAGCTTTGCCTCTCGGCCTTGGGCCGGCAGCACGTGGCCAACATGCAATTCATCACCCAGCACGAGCAACTCAGCAAGCTGCTGGCCCAAACCGACGAGTTTCGGCAGCTGCTGGCCGGCGGCAGCGAGTTTCCGGGCGCGTTTTATTTCGACGTCACGGTGCACCTCAAGCGCGCCTCGCTGCCCGGTGCCTACCTCGACGCGGCGGCGTTTTACGAGGTCAAGATGAGTTTGCGCACCATTCGGGCCGCGCTCACCTTCTTCACCCACGCTCCCGAAAACCTCTACCCCCACCTGCGTCTGCTAGGCATCGGCATTCAGGCTGACCGCAACCTGCTGGCCGCGATGGACAAGGTGGTGGACGATGACGGCCAGGTGCGCGACGATGCCTCGCCGCTGCTGCGCCAGGTGCGCCAGCAGCTGATTCAGCGCCAGGGCCAGCTGCGCAAGCAGATTGCCAGCGTGCTGCGCCACGCCAAAAGCGAGGGCTGGATACCGGGCGACGCCGAGCCCACCATCCGCGGCGGCCGGCTGGTGCTACCCGTCATCGCGGAGCACAAGCGCCGCGTGCGCGGCCTCATTCACGACGAGTCGGCCTCGGGCCAGACGGTGTTCATCGAGCCGTCCGAAGTTTTTGAGTCAAACAACGACATCAAGGACCTCGAAAACGCCTACCAGCGCGAGCTTATTCGCATCCTCACCAGCCTCACCGACCAGCTGCGCCCGCACCTGCCCGACCTGCGCAAGGCCTACGGCTACCTGGGGCTGCTCGACTTCATTCGGGCCAAAGCCCGGCTGGCCCGCGAGCTCAACGCCCAGCTGCCCGAGCTCAGCAGCAAGCCGCTCATCCGCTGGCGCGGCGTGCGCCACCCGGTGCTGGCGCTCACGTTCAAGGAGCAAAACAAGGCCGCTGGCAAAGACGCTGAAAAGCGCGAAGTGGTGCCGCTGGACATTGAGCTGACGCCCGAGCAGCGCATCCTCGTTATTTCGGGGCCGAACGCGGGGGGTAAGTCCGTGTCGCTCAAAACGGTGGGGCTAGTGCAGTACATGCTGCAATGCGGCCTGCTCATTCCGTGCGATGACTACTCGGAGGCCGGCATGTTTGAGGATATCCTGCTGGATATTGGCGATGAGCAGAGCCTCGAAAACGACCTTTCGACCTACTCTTCGCACCTGCTAGCCATGAAGCAGTTCGTGACCGTGGCCAACAAAAAGAGCCTTGTGCTGATTGACGAATTTGGCACCGGTACCGAGCCCAGCCTGGGCGGCGCCATTGCCGAGGCCGTGCTGGAGCAGCTCAATCAGGCCCGCGCGTTTGGGGTGATAACTACCCATTACACCAACCTCAAGAACTTCGCGGAGAAAACCGAGGGCCTCGTGAACGGGGCCATGCGCTACGACCCCGAGCGCCTGCAGCCGCTCTATCGCCTCGAAATCGGCAAGCCGGGTAGCAGCTTCGCCATCGAGATAGCCCGCAAAATCGGCCTGCCCCGGCAGCTCGTGGAGCGCGCTACCCAGCTGGTGGGTAAGGATAAAATTCGCTACGACCGCCTGCTTGAAGGGCTGGAAAAGGATAAAACCGAGCTCGAAACCAAGCTGCGCGAAACCGAAAAGCTGCAAAACGGCCTGCGCAAGTTCACCCAGGAATACCTGGACCTGAAGAAGCACCTCGAAGACACCCGCCTCGAGCGCCTGCGCGACGCCAAGCAGCAGGCCCAGAAGCTGCTCAAAGACACTAATCAGCAAATCGAGGCCACCATCGGCGAAATCCGCCGCTCGCAGGCCGAGAAGGAAACCACCAAGCAGGCCCGCGAAAAACTCGACACCTTCGTACGCGAAAAGCTGCAAGTGGAGCCGCCCAAGGCTCGCCCCACCCGCGAGCTGGCCGACGCCAAGACGTTGGGCGCCGGCGACCGGGTAGCGATTCTGGGCCAGGAGGGCCACGGCGAAGTAGTGAGTGTGAAGGGCAAAACCGCCGAGGTGCTCTTCGGCGGCATGAAAACGCTGGTGAAAGTGAATCTGCTGGAGAAGCTGAGCCGGGCCGAAGTGCGCGAGCGCGAAGCCACCGCCCGCAAAACGGCCGCCGCCAACTCTGGTCCCAGCCTCGACCTCACCGGCCGCATGGCGGGCTTCAGCCCTACCCTCGACTTGCGCGGTGAACGCGCCGAAGATGCCCTCACCAAGCTCATGTCGTTCGTGGATGATGCGGTGATGTTTGGCATTCCCGAAATCAAAATTCTGCACGGCCGCGGCAACGGCGTGCTGCGCCAGATAGCCCGCGACTACCTGCGCCGCAACCGCACCATCGCCAGCGTGGGCGACGAGCACGCCGACCGCGGCGGCGACGGCGTGACGCTGGCCGTGCTGAAGTAATCGCGCTGAATATGCACCCACTCCGCGCCTATATCCAGCGCTTTGTGCCGCTGACCGAGGCGGAGTGGGCGCCGCTGGCCGCCGCGCTGCGGCCGGTGCCGCTGGCCCGGCACGCGCATTTTGTGGTGGCCGGCCAGCGGCGCGCCGAGCTGGGGCTGGTGCTCAGCGGGGCGCTGCGCCTCTACTACCCCCGCCCCAGCGGCGAAGAGCGCACCACGTATTTCTTCTTTGAGAACCACCTGCTGGCCGATTATGCGGGTTGCCTGACGGGCCAGCCCAGCCAGTTCGGCATCCAGGCCCTGACCGATTGCGAGCTGCTGGTGTTCGACTACGCCGTGCTGCGCCGGCTCTACGACGAGTGGCCGGTGTACGAGCGCTTTGGCCGGCTGGTGGCCGAATATCACCTGCTGGGTACCGATGCGCGGCTGGTTGAGCAGCTGCTGCTCTCGCCCGAGGAGCGCTACCGGCAGCTGCTGCGCAGCGGCAAAACCAAGATTCTGGAGCGGGTGCCGCAGCACCTGGTGGCGAACTACTTGGGCATCACGCCGGTGTCGCTGAGTCGCATTCGGGCACGGGTGGCGGCCGAGGGCGGCGGCATTTCTTAGCTTTTGTTATCGCCGGGGGGGTAGGGGCCGGAGGAATTTTGTGGGGTCAATTAACCAGCCCCCTACCCCCCATGAAAACCCTGCTCGCCTTCGACGAAGCCGCCTCGCTGCTGCTGGCCCTGCTCGTATTTGCCCACCTGCCCTACGCCTGGTGGTGGCTGCCGGCCCTGTTTCTGGTGCCTGACCTGAGCGCGCTGGGCTACCTGGCCGGGCCCCGCGTTGGGGCCTACTGCTACAATCTTGCGCATCACAAGCTGCTGGCCCTGGCGCTGGCCGCCGCCGGCTGGGGGCTGGGCCAGCCGGGGCTGCTGCTGGCCGGCACCGTGCTGCTGTTCCACATCAGCCTCGACCGCGTGCTGGGCTACGGCTTTAAGTATGCCTCCGGCTTTCAGGATACCCACCTGGGTCGCCTCGGCAAGCCGGAGGTTGCGGGGGCCGGGTCCTGATGGGTAACGGCCGCCATCGCTGCTCGCTGCCGGGGTAGGCCGGGACTCAGGTTGGTAGTAAGCTGGTGCGGCGAACGATACGTTGGCGGGCTTTGCCACTTTTCGCCGCGGGGAGCGCGGGACATCAGTAAAAAGCTGGGGGGTAGGGGCGTACCTTTGTAGCCGTATGGCAACGGGCACCTCTTTTACGATTCTATTAAAGAATGACGCGGGACAGGTTCTGCTGGACCCGGCCGGTTTTTTGCGTCTGCATTGGAGCGGGCCGACCCGTACCCTGGCCGATACTAAGGCCATGTTCACGACCGCTGCGCAGGCGCTGAGCCAGCATGGCTGGGGCCGGATTCTCATTAACCAAGTGCATATGCTGCTCTTTACCCCGCAGGAGCAGCTCTGGATAAGTGAGGAATGGCTACCAGCGGCCGTGTACGACAATGGCTACCGTGCGGGGGCCTTGGTAGTAGCCACCAGCGTGCTCACGCGCCTGGCTACGGCCTACGTCACCTCCAGTACTGCGGAGCTACCCCTGTGCTACCGCTCGTTCGACTTCGAGACGGAGGCTATCGAGTGGCTGCTGACCCAGCCAGCGTAGCCCACCCGAGACTCAGAGCAGTAGCACGTCGATGCGGTGGGCGTGCACCAGCTGCAATTCTTCGGACCACGAAAAGACGGTGAAGTTGCCATCCTGCGAAGCTACCAGGGCCAGGGCATCGGGCTGGTCGTGCACAAACTGCGCGGCGGCCAGGTGGCGCGTGCCGCCGTTTTTGGCCGGGTGCAGCCGGGTCGGAGTGGTACCTACTACGGGCTCGCTGAGCAGGATTTCCTCCACGGCGGTGCCGTCGACGCGGCGCGTTACTTTGGCCCCAAAGCCCAGCAGCTCAAATTGCCGCGTGACGACGGTGGCCCCGTCCACGGCCGTGAAGCCGCCCAGCACTTCGATGGCTTCGAGCAGGTCGTCCTGCCAGTCGCGGCGGGTGTGGTCGGGCTCGGCCAGCAGCCCCCCGATACGGGCATAGGCCGGCGCCACCGGGTAGCTCAGCGGTTTCACAATGCTGGCGCGCCAGCCCTCGGCGCCGGGCGGCACTACCAGCAGCAGCCCGCCGCGCCCATGCGCCCGCATGGCGCGGGCCAGCTCCAGGCGCACGTCCACGGCCGGGCCGCCACCGGGCGCGGCAGCTTGCGCAATGGCCGGCAGCGCCGCCCGCAGCGTGGGGTAGTCGGCCAGGCCCTGCGTGTCCTCATCCACCACCCGAATGTGGTCGCCCCGCAGCACGGCCACGTTCAAAAACTTGCCAAAGCCATCGGCCCGGCGGTGCTTGGCCACTAGCAGGCCCGGCTCCACCACTTCCAATACGAAGCACACCGGGGGCACCTGCGTGGCGGTGCCCCACACGTAGAGGCCCTCGCTGTCGAAGCCTACCCCCAGGTGAATGCCGGGATGCTCCACGGCCGGGGCCAACTTAATGAGTACCTGCGGGGTAAGGCGCAGCCGGTGCCCAAATCGCAGCGGCTGGCCCGCCTCTTCGGGCGTGAGCAGGGCCAGCGAGATGCGCGGCGGCCGGCCCTCCTCGCGGCGCAGGCTGGCCCAAAAGGCGACGTCGATTATGGCTTCGAGCAGCGCCGCCGACGGGGTGGGGGGTAGGGCGTCGCAGTACTGCGTAGCCGCCGCCCGGTGCTGGGCAAAGTGCGCTTCGAGGGTCGGCGCCACCATGCGGGCGCCCAGGTAAGTAGGTTCGGAAAGCATAGACTAGGAGCGGCGGCGCCCTGGCCACCACCTCGTGCTTACCAAAACAGCGCAAGTTGAAAAGTGCTTGAGCATTGTCTGAAACAAACCCGCAATCGCTACGCGAACACTTTTTTAGTAACTAAACTTTGAAATGCAAAGTTCTTCGCAATACATTTGCCTGGCTGTTGTGGGTGCCTGCTCAGTGGGGTAGGCACCGCTAAATTTTTGCCTTGCCCGGCTTCCGTTGCTATGCACAACTTACTCAGGCCCACTCGGCTACTTCTGGTTACTGTCTTGCCGTTAGGGCTGCTGGCGCTGCTGTGCTGGGGCGAGTTTGGGGTGATAAAGACGTTGTTGCCATCGGCTAGCCTAGTGCTGTGGGGGCAGTTGGCGCTGGGACTGGCCGGGCTGCTGCTGGGCACGCTGGGCTACGCGGGTTGGGCCGGGCGGCGCGGCCAGCCCGTCGGCGCCTGGTACGCGGGCGCGGCGCTGCTGGTCTACGGGGCTTTTTTGCTGCTGTGCACGGGTAACGACCGCACGCTGGTGCCGTTCGAGATTCCGCGCTGGCTATTGCCGACGGATATTCTGCTGGCCATCTGGACGTTCATCATGCCCACGCTGGCCTACTCGATGCTGGTGCTGGTGGTGCGCGCTACCCCGGCCGGCCGGCCGCAGTCGGTGGGCCTCAATTTTGCGCTGGCGGCGGCCGTGCCGCTGGTAGGTTTGCTGGCAGGTGTACTACTAAGTACGCTTGACAGCTGGCGCTGGCTGAATAACGAGGTAACGGAAACTGCTTTAATACTTTTAACGGTAGCGGGCACATTTCTCTTCTTATTTCTGCTGGTGCGCGGGGCTTATATCATGACCCTGCGCCGGGCTGATGACGAGCTGAATTTGGGGTGGAAAGTGCTCATTACCTTGGTTCTACCACTAGCCGGGCTGGCCGTGAATGCTGGGCTGTGGCTCAATCAGTTTGGCGAAGCCAACATCTTCGGCGACTTCAATCGGCCGTGGTTTTATGGGCTGGCGGCGCTCAACGGGGTGCTACTGTGCTGGCCTACCCCCGCCGCGCCGCGCGGGCGGCTGGCGCTGCTGCTGGGCCGCAGCGTGCTGCTGAGCTATACGGGCTACTTTTTTGTGGTGTTCCTGCCGTTTCTACCGCTGTCGCTGCTGGCCGTTATCGCCATCGGCGTGGGTTTCCTTATGCTGACGCCGCTAGTGCTGCTGGTGGTGCACCTGCACGCCCTGGCCGACGATGTGGCCGCGCTGCAAGCGCACTACCCGCGCTGGGTGCCGCGCGCCGTGCTGCTGGGCGGCGTGGCCGTGCTGCCGCTGCTGCTCACGGCCGATTATTACCACGACCGCCGGGTGCTGCACGCGGCCCTGGCCTACGCCTACAGCCCCGATTTTACCCGGCAATATGCCCTCGACGCGGCCTCCCTCGGCCGCACCCTGGCCGTGGTGCGCCAGCACAAAGACAACAGCCGCCAGTTCTACACTAATTCGCAGCAGCCCTACCTTTCTACTTATTACAACTGGCTGGTGCTGGATAACTTAACGCTGTCGGAAGACAAAATAAGCGCGTTGGAGCGAGTCTTTGTGAGCAGTCCGGCCGGGCTTGAGGGGGTAGGCGGCGCTGATTTCGGTAACCCGCTGGCTACGGCTACGTTGCGGCAGCTCACGGCCCGCAGCACCTACGATGCCCGCCAGCAGGCCTGGGTAAGCTGGGTGGACCTGGCCGTGGCCAACCCGAACCCTACCCAAGCTGCCGCCGAGTACACCACCACCTTTGCCCTACCCCCCGGCTGCTGGGTGGGCGACTACTACCTCGACCTCAACGGCCACCGCGAGCTAGGCATCTTGGCCGAAAAAAAGGCCGCTGATTGGGTGTACGCCCAAATTATTCACCAAACCGACCGCCGCGACCCCGGCCTGCTCACCTACGTGGGCCCCGACCGCCTGCGCCTAAGCGTGTACCCCGTGGCGCTGGCCGCTGAGCGCCGCACCGGCTTCCAGGTGCTGCACAGAGAGCCCGTAACGCTGACCATTGATGGCCGCTCGCTGGCGCTGGGTACGGCCGCCCAGGCGCCCCCGCTGGCTGGGCCCGTGGCTACGCCCGGCGGCGGGGTAGTGTACCTGAGCGCCGCCGCCCAGCAGCGGCTGCCCCTGGTGCAGCGCCGGCCCTACTATCATTTTCTGCTCGATGTATCGGCTGGTAAGGCTGGTCGCAAAGCGGCCTATAAAGTACGGGTGGCCACTTTTTTGCGCCAGCACACGGCGCTGGGTCCGCCCCGCTTCACGCTGGTAAATACGTATGCCACGCCCGTGCCGGCCGGGGCCGACTGGCAGGCGGCGCTCGACGCTTTCCCGAACGCGGGTGGCTGCTACCTCACCGGCGCCGTGCAGCGCGTGCTGGCCGATGCTTGGCAGCACCCCGCGCCCACTTATCCCGTGCTGGTGGCCGTGACCGATACGCTGGCCGCCACGGTGCTTGCGCCCAACTTCGCGGCCTTTGCCCCGGCCTATCCCGAAGGCGACAGCTGGTTGGTGCTGGGCGCCGATGGCCGGGCCGCGCGGCACGCGCTGGGGCAGGCGGCGGCCCAGGCCCTACCCCCCGCTGCGCTGCCCACGCCAGCCGTGCGGGCCTGGCCAAGTGCTGCCCACCCGCGCGCCTACTTGCCCGCCACCGGCCAACCCACTTTGGTGCTGCGCGAGCCAGCGGCGGCGCTGCCAGCTCCGGCCGGTTCGTCTTCGCGCTGGCTGGCGGGCCTGCTGCTACGCGGCTACGACCAGTGGCAGACGCTGCATCCCGCCGCGGCCGACGACCAGCGCCTGACCTGGGTGCAGGCTAGTTTCAACCAGCGTATTCTCACGCCGTTCACTTCGTTTTTAGCCCTCGAAAATGAATCGCAAAAAGCCGCCCTGCGCCGCAAGCAGGGTCAAACGCTGGCCGCCAACGCTAACCTCGACGCCCAGCAAGCACCCAACGAAGCAACGGCGGTGCCGCTCGACGACTACGCGCCCTGGCTGCTGCTGCTAGGGGTAGGGCTGGGCTGGCGGCGACTGCGGGCGCGGCAGCTGGCGTAGCCGAGCCGCCGCTACAAGCACACGCTAAACGTGGTGCCCTCGCCCGGCTGGCTGGCTACTTCCATGTGGCCGCCCTGCGCCTGCACCAGCCGGTTGACCAGAAATAGCCCTACCCCCGTGCCGGGCGCGGCCGTGGGGTGGAAGCGCCGAAACAGTTGAAACAGCTCCTGGCCGTGCGCCTGCAGGTCGATGCCCAGGCCATTATCCTGCACCACGAGCACGGGTCGCCCGTCGGCCAGGTGGCTGCGTACCTGAATGCGCGGCGGGCGCTCGGGGTGGCGGTATTTGAGGGCATTGGCCAGTAAATTGAGCACAATCGTGCGCAGGTTGCCGGGTGCGTAGTGCACCGTGGGCAACTCGGTAAAGTCGAGCTGCACCTCGGCCTGGCTGGTCATTAGCTGCGTGTGCAAGGTTTGCCGCACCTCGGCCACCAAGTCGGCTAGCGACACCTGCTTGGCGGGTTGCTCAGTAGGCTGCCGCTCTTCCTGTACCACGGTGGCCAGGTCGGTAATGGTGGTGGCCAGCACCCGTAGCGAGTCGTCTACCAACTGCCACATCTGCGAGGCCACGGCGTCGTCAGAATCGCCCAGGTGCCGCAACTCGTCAAACAAGCCGCGCAGGTTATTCACCGGCTGCTTGAGGTCGTGCGAGGCCGCGTACACAAAATTGTCGAGGTCGGCGTTGGTGCGGGCCAACTGCTGGTTGGCGGTAGCCAGCTCGGCGTTGCGGGCCTGCACCTGCTCATTGGCGGCCTGTAGCAGCGCGTTTTTGGCGGTGATTTCGCGGCGCGTTTCCTCCACCAGGTCCAGCGATTCGCGCAGTTGCTGGTTCATGCTCTGCAACTCGGCATGATAGCGGCTCTGGTATTGCCGCCACTCATTTTTTTCAATGGCATGCCGCACCGTCTTATTCAGTAGCTCTCGGTCAAACTGCTGCTTGACCAAGTAATCGAGCGCGCCGGCGTTGAGCGCGCTCACGGCCAGCTTTTCGTTGCCGCCGCCCGTTATCATTACCACGCAGAGGCTGTCGGTGGCAGCCAGCTGTTTCAGTTGGCCCAGCAAGTCAAGTCCGTCTATGTCAGGAAGATTGTAGTCGAGCAGCACACAGTCGGGGCGCACGCGCTCAAACTCGATTAAGGCCTCGGCCCCGGAAGTTGCTTCGCTAATCTCCAGGCGCTCATGGCCGGGCTGCCGGCCCAAAAAGCGCTTATATAGCAGCCGGTCCTGCTCATTGTCATCAACTAATAATAGCTTCTTCACCGAGCAACAAGGCCTAGTTCAAGCGGGGTAATTCCGAAGTGCCGAGCCAATAATTGATAGTAAGCCGGATTTTTTCTTCCAGCGCCGCGTACTCAATAGGCTTGGTCAGATAACTGTTGGCGCCCAATTGGTAGCAGTCCTCAATGTCGCGGGCACTAGAAGAAGTGCTGAATACAATAACCGGAATGGCGTGCAGCAAAGGGTCTTTTTTGAGAATATTTAGCACTGCCCGGCCGTCGGTGCCGGGCATATTGAGGTCGAGCAGTACAATGGCGGGTAGGGTAGCGGGCCAGCCCACAGCCTTGCCGTAGCCTTGCAGGTAAGCCAGGGCCTGGTCGCCGTCTTCGCAGCGCAGCACGGGGTTTTGCAGGGCGTGCTTGCGAAAGGCCCGGCCCAGCGCCGTAAAATCTTCGGCGCTGTCTTCCACGACTAGTACCGGCCTCAGGGGGTAAGTATTCACAATAAGGAAATTATAGCGGAGCTAAAAGCTTGGGAAGGGAAAAAAAGAACGTCGCGCCGTGGCCCGGCGTGGACTCGACCCACAGCGTACCACCATGTTTTTCGACCATCTTTTTGGCGATGGCCAGCCCCGCGCCGGTGCCCCCGCCGTACTTGTCGTGGGCATGTAAGCGCTTGAATAGCTTGAAGATATTGTCGTGGTGGCGCGGGTCAATCCCAATACCTTGGTCTTGTACGTAAAAAGTATGAAAATTGGCTGAGTTAATTGACCGCGCTGGCTTCACTTTACCCGCTGCTACTACGCCCACCGTCACTGTTTTATCGGGCTGGTCGCTGTATTTCATAGCGTTGGCGAGCAAGTTGCTTACAATCTCTTGTAGGCGTAGGCGGTCGCCCTCCACCGTGGGCAGTGGCCCGGCCACCACCACGGCCGTGCGTGTTTGCTCGAAGCGGGGGCGTAGTAGGTCCAGCACGTCGGCCACTACCTCGTTCATATTTACTGGCGCTGTTTCTAGTTCGAGGCGGCCCGCCCGCGACAGTTGCAGCAGGCCCTCAATCAGCCCTTCCATGCGCTGGCTTAGGCGCGCCAGGGTTTTGAGCTTATCTACCCCATCGGCGTCGAGCTTATCGGCGTAGTCTTCGAGCAAAAACAGCGAGTAGTTGTGAATACCTCGTAGCGGCTCCTTGAGGTCGTGAGAGGCTACGTAGGCGAAGGAATCCAGCTCGTCGTTGCTGCGCTCCAGCTCGGTATTGAGCTGGCTCAGGGCCTGGGCGCGGGCCTGTAGGTCGTTGAAAACCTTGAGGCGCACGTCGGAAATGTGCTGGCGAATTTCCTTGGCGGCTTCTAGTTCGAGCGGCCGCCAGGGGGTAGCGGTGTTTTCGACCAACTGCTTCCAGGCTTCGAATGACTGGCGCGGCGACAGGAAAATCTGGCCATCCTCCCGGCGCTCGGGTTTCTCGTTCTGGCCCGCCCAGGTTACGGTTTGCACCACCTCGGGCCGAAACCAGAGCAGGTAGTTGCCGGGCGCGTCGGCCAGCGAGGCGGCGATTATTCCGCTGGCCGTGCTGCGGATGGCCAGCCCCGCCGGATTAAGCGCGGCGTACGAATTAGTCGAAAAAATATCCTGCTGGGCGTGGGTTTGCAGCCAGCCCAGCAGTTCGTGTAGCTGGGGCTCGGTGGGCGTATCGCCTATGGTAATAATCTCGTTATCAAAGCAAATGGCCGCGCCGCCGCAGTCAAATACGTCGCGCAGCGTGGGCGCCTGCCGGTAGAGGCCCTCCACGAAGTTGGCCTGGCCCGACACGTGCTCAAACAGCCGCATCTGGCGCTCGCGCACCAGCAGCTGGTAGGCGCGCTGGTCAAGCTCCTGCTTGGAGTTGAGCAGCGCCGAAAACGTTTTGCCAATAAATTGGCACAAGTCGCGCAGCTCGTAGCTCACCAGGCGGGGCGTGCGGTGGTGGCAGGTAATCATGCCCCAGAGCTGGTCGTTTTGGATGAGTGAAATCGTCATCGTGGCCGCCGAGCCCAGGTGGTGCAGGTATTCGAGGTGAATGGGCGACACGCTGCGCAGCACGGCGTAGGTCATGTCGGGCGGGCGGCCGCTGGCGGGGTTGCGCACCGGCACCAGCGGCACCGGCACGTAGGAGGCATCAGGAATGAAGCGCAGCCAGTTTTTGAGGTACATGGCCCGTGCCTGCTGCGGAATATCGGAGGCCGGGTAGTGCAGTCCCAGCCAGGGAGCCAGGTCGGGGTGGCGGTCCTCGGCGATAACCTCGCCGCTCTCGTCGGCCGCAAAACGGTAGATGGCCACCCGGTCGAAGCCCGTGATGGCACGCACCTGCTCCACGGTGCGCTGGCAAAAGGCGAGCAGCTGGCCCGCCGCCAGCATCTCGCTCATGGCCGCGTTCAGCACCGACAGGTCAGGGGGGGTAGGGGCCGCCTCGTCGAGGGGCTCAAACTCCAGCCACAGCAACCCATCGAAGCGGTGCAGAATGAGCTTAAAAAACGGCGCGCCCGGCACCTGGTCCAGGCGCACGCCCAGCAGCTGGTGCGCCGCGGTGAGGGCGGCGAAGCGCCCGGCCACCTCAGCCGCGCGGGCGGGGGCCAGCAGCCGGTCGAGGCCCGCGCCCAGCAGCTCCTCCGCCGCCACGCCGAGCAGGGCGGCCGTGTTGGCGCTGGCCTGCACCACGCGCTGCGTGCCGGGGTCGAGGCACAGCAAAAAGCCGTAGGGCTGAATGGCGCCCGGAATGTGAATCGGCTCGCGGTCGCAGTTAGTCAGGTCGAGGGTAGCAGCAGCCTCCAGCAGGGTTTCGTCGGGTAAGCTCACGGTTGGGTCAGCCAGGCGGTTAGGGTTTGAAATGTCCGGACGGCCGACTGCACGATAGCAGCCTCCGTGGCGGGGGTAGCCGCCGCGCCCAGCAGCCGGCAAAAATCCTTCCAGCGCGGCCCGGTCAGCGCCCCGTAGCCCGTGAAGTAGCGGCCCAGGTCGAGGCCGGCCTTGGCCAGCTGCCGGGCCAGCACCTGCCCGCCCAGCGTCGAGCCCTCGATGACGTACATGGCGCCCAGCAGCTGGGGGAGGGTGGCTAGCGGCGGCATGGCCGGGCACCGGGGCAGCTGGCCGGCGGGCAAGTGCAGGTCGTCCAGAATCAGGTGGGCGCGCTGGCGCTCAGCCGCTTCCCAGGCCGGGCCCAGCGCGGCGGCGTGGGCGCGCAGCGCGGCTTCGTAAGGAACCAGGAAGCCATGCATCTTGCCCAAAAACCACCGGGTGGCCGCCGCGCTGGGTGTGCCTGCCGCCAGCGCCTGGTTGAACTCATTGAGCTCCAGCGCGTCGTGGTAGGGGCGGGTTTCGGCGCGCAGGCGCG
>CAZZWL010000035.1:0-40592 GCA_964657755.1 uncultured Rhodanobacter sp. | reverse complement strand
GGTCCTTGTAGTCCACGTACTTAATACCGTTCTTTTTGAAGCGGCAGTACTTGTTGCGCGTGTCAACAGGTTTGTTGCCGTTGTCACGGTTATTGTTGCGGTTATTTTGCGTAGCCATCGTATTGTTTGCTAGAGGGTTACTGAGATACCGCTTCGGCCGCCTGGGGCGCCTTCTGCTGGTTCATCTCACCATTGCGGCGGCGCTCGTTGTACGTCACGGAGTGCTTATCAAGCACCGTGGTCAAAAAGCGAATAACGCGCTCGTCACGGCGGAAAGCCAGTTCGAGGACGTCTACGATGTTACCTTCCCCGCTGTGATTGTACGTCAGCGTGAAATAATAACCAGTGGATTTCTTCTGAATCGGGTAAGCCAGCTTGCGCAAGCCCCAGGCTTCAGTTGAAATAAGGTCGGCGCTATTTTCCTTAAGCACCTGCGAGAACTTCTCGACCGTCTCTTGTACCTGGCCCTCGTTCAGCACGGGGGTAAGGATGAAGACCGTCTCGTAATTTCTTACGTCCATTGACGGGGTTGATTTTGAATGTGAAAAAAATGAATCGGGGGGCAAAGGTACTGATTTTTCGGGGTATTACCAATTTTTCATGGCGATTTCGCCTAAGATATGAGTAGTAGCCCTGCACTCGCGAGCTGATACTACTGCTGAGTTAATAAAAATACCCGCTCATTTCCGGAGAAATAAAAACCAAAACCATTGCTAGTAAGTTGGTCAATCAGCCAATACATTAGTGCTTACTAAGACTAAAACCAGCACCTACGCAACTGTTTAGTTTGCTTCCAAATAAGGTCAGGCCCTCTGAAAATGGCTTTCTGACCTTTGCCGCCTACAATTCCTAGCCTACATTTGTACCCCGGAAAGGGTACGCCCGCAATCCGTTTTTACCGGTTCGTTTGGATGATGAATAGCTTTCTATCACGCACCAGTTCTTGGGTGCTCGCACTATTTTTAGCCGTGGCGGGCCCAGCCCTAGCCCAGCAGGCAGTCGCTGTCGACAAGCATGGCGTGGCGCCGGGCGGTTCCGCAGGGGCTACCCCTAGCGCGGCTGCTGCTCCCGCCGCTGCTGCCCCTGGCTCAGGGGGTGGCGATGCCGCCGCTATTGCCGCTGGCGATGCTTTGTTCAAAAATAACTGCGCCCAGTGCCACGCAGTGAATGACAAAGTAGTAGGACCCGCGCTTGGCGGCATCACCAAACGCCGTTCCATCTCCTGGATTATTCCGTGGGTACACAACTCAGCCAAGGTTATTGCCAGTGGTGATGAGTACGCCGTGAAGCTTTACAACGACAATGGCAAGCAGCAAATGCCGGCTTTCCCACAGCTGACAGATAAAGACATTACCAGCATTATTGCTTGGGTTACTTCGCAAGAAGGTGGAGCCACGGCAACCGCTGGTGGGGCAACTGCCGGTAATGCTGCTGCGGTTGATGGCAAAGCAGGCGATACTGCTGGCGCTGGTGCTGTAGCAGGTGGTTACACCGACATGCTACTCATCGTCCTGGTAGTAGTGTTGATTGTCTTGGTTGTGACGCTCGCCATCATTGCCAACCTGATGAAGGATGTGTTACAAGGCCGCAAAGACCTTGATGGTCGTGACGTTGAAATTCTTGACCAGCGTTTTGACTGGGCTAAGCTGTACCAGTCACCGGCTTTGC
This sequence comes from uncultured Rhodanobacter sp., assembly GCA_964657755.1. GTDB lineage: Bacteria > Bacteroidota > Bacteroidia > Cytophagales > Hymenobacteraceae > Hymenobacter. Next base: position 38,924 of record CAZZWL010000035.1, on the reverse strand, counting down.
GCGGAATAGTGGGGGTAGTGTTTGCTTTAGTGCTACTGTATGTGGGTGTACAGAGCGTGATGGCCGTTGGTCTTACTCAAGGCTACCAGCCTACGCAGCCCATTGCCTTCTCGCACAAGATTCACGCTGGCGAAAACCAAATTAACTGCGCATACTGCCACACGTCAGTTTATAAGGGCAAGTCAGCCAACATCCCTTCGGCTAACATCTGCATGAACTGCCACTCACAGATTAAGACAGAGTCGCCGGAAATTAAGAAAATCTACCGGGCTATCGAGCGCAAGCAACCAATTCAGTGGGTCCGGATTCACAACCTACCTGATTTAGCATACTTCAACCACTCGCAACACACCCAGGTAGGGGGTATTCAGTGCCAGACTTGCCACGGGCCCATTCAAAATATGGAGGTAGTGTACCAGTATTCAGCTCTTACTATGGGCTGGTGCATTAACTGCCACCGTGAAACGCCTCTCAACACGAAAGGCAATGCTTACTACGATAACCTCGTGAAGCTGCACGACAAATCAAACAATGCAGTGCCTTTCACCGTGTCGTCGAACGGGGGTACTGAGTGTGCCAAGTGCCACTACTAAATTTTCTTAGCAAGCCTTTACAAAAGACATGAGCTGTGTGCTGAAGTAAGTGCCACCAGGCATTGCTACTTTGGCACAAACTCAACTTGAATGTCTCATTACTGATAAAATGAAATACTGGAAGGGAATAGAAGAGCTGGACAACTCACCGGAATTCGTAAAGAATGCTTTTGCTGAGTTTCCCGACTTTCTGCCGGTGAAAGAAGGTCGCGTTGGCAGCGCTGATGACTCGTCAGTAGCACCTCGTCGTGACTTCCTCAAACTAATGGGCTTTAGTGTCGCTGCCGCTACATTAGCTGCGTGCGAAGCTCCTGTTCACAAAGCGATTCCTTATCTTAATAAGCCGGAAGAGATAGACCCCACTATTTCTAATTTTTACGCCTCGACTTACTTCACGGGTTCGGATTACAATGCTGTTTTAATCAAAAACCGTGATGGCCGTCCTATCAAATTGGAGGGAAATCCTGAGTCTCCCGTAACCCGAGGTGGTCTCTCCGCACGCGCTCAAGCTGCAGTTCTAAACCTGTACGATGGAGCACGTTTGCGGCAGTTTGCCATTAAAGGTAAGCCAGCAGATTATGCAAAGGTTGACCAGGCAGTTCGGGCTGGCCTTGCTAACACGACCGGTAAAATTGCCCTTGTTTCACACACTATAATTAGTCCGAGCACCAAGCGGGCAATTGCAGCACTGACCGGCCGCTACCGTAATGTTGAGCACATCATGTATGATGTAAACTCAGCTTCGGGTTTGATTCAAGCAAATAGTGGCATTTTGCCTGCTTATGATTTCAGTCGCGCTAACGTAATTGTTGGATTGGGTGCTGACTTTCTAGGCACATGGATATCGCCGGTTGAGTATTCCCGGCAATATATTACCAACCGCAAGGTGAGTACTGACCGGCGCACGATGTCGCGTCACTTTCAGTTTGAAAGCGCGCTTTCTCTCACGGGTTCAAATGCCGACGTACGGGTAGCGGTCAAGCCATCAGAGATGGGTGCTATTGCACTTGCACTCTATAACATAGTTGCCGGGGCAGGAGCTACTAATTCTTTACCCCCAAATGTTCAGAAACAAGTAGCCCAGGCTGCCAAAGAACTGCAAGCTAATCGTGGTGCCTCGCTGGTAGTATCTGGGTCAAATGACCCAGCTGTGCAGGCTATTGTGGCAGCTACCAACCAAGCTCTTGGTAACGTAGGCACTACAATTAATTTGTCTGCTCCATCGTTTGTGCGTCAAGGTGATGACTCTCGTATGATGCAGTTCGTCAACGAGTTGAAGGATGGCAGTATCGGTGCGGTTATTTTCTATAATGCTAACCCAGTATATAACCATCCGCGTGGCGCCGAAATAGAAGCTGCTTTATCTAAAGTTGCGTTAAGCATTTCGCTCAATGACCGTTTAGACGAGACAGGTTCGCTTTGCCAATATCAGGCACCGGATAGTCACTGGTTGGAATCCTGGAATGACTATGAGCCTAAGCGTGGCTTCTTGAGCCTCGCTCAACCAGCCATTACTCCCCTCTTCAAAACCCGTCAAGCTCAGGAAACTTTCCTGCGCTGGGCTGGCTCTAATGAGACATATTATGACTTTCTGAGGGAAGGTTGGCGCACCGTCCTGGGTGCTAATGCTGGTTTCCAAGCCGCTTGGGATAAAGTAGTACACGATGGCGTTGCGGTAGGTTCAGCACTGACTATTACCCCTTTCGCTGGACAGGCTATAAACATAGCAGAGGCCACCACTAGCATTAGTAGTGCGACCAAAACGGGTATTGAAGCTGTACTCTATGAAAAAGTAGGTATTGGCCAGGGTGGAATAGAAGCGAACAACCCGTTTTTGCACGAATTACCTGACCCAATTTCGAAAGCAACTTGGGGCAACTATGTTGCTGTTCCGCGCAAGATGGCGGAGGAACAGAAGTGGAACCAAGGTGACGTTATCAAAGTAACTGCCAATGGTAAGAGCATTGAGGTACCCGTACTGGTTCAGCCCGGCCAGGCAGACGGTACAGTTAGTATTGCCGTAGGGTATGGCCGTACAAAGGCTGGCAAGGTAGGTGATGCAGTTGGAGCTAATGCCTTTGTATTAGCCCAAACTACTGCTACTGGAATTGTCTACCACAACATTGTAACACTAGAAAAAACGAGTGCTACAAACCCAATCGCTCAAACACAGACGCACCACACTATCATGGACCGCCATGAAGTAGTGCAGGAGAATACGCTGACTAAGTACCGTGAGAATCCGAAGGAAGTAACGGAATACGAGCTGATTGCTACCCCCGAGGGTTTAGAGAAGCCTAATAAGGTTTCGCTGTGGCAAGACTACCAGTATAATGACCACCACTGGGGTATGGCTATTGACCTAAATTCCTGCATTGGCTGTGGCTCTTGCGTAATTGGGTGCCAGACTGAAAATAACATTGCGGTAGTTGGTAAGCAGCAGGTTATCAACCGTCGCGAAATGCACTGGATGCGCATTGACCGCTACTATAGCTCGGCGCACCATGAGGATGAATTCGAGAAAAACGGCAAGCTGAAAACCTATGCGGCGATGGAAGACCCATCGGATAACCCGCAGGTAATTTTCCAGCCGATGATGTGCCAGCATTGTAACCATGCTCCGTGTGAAACGGTATGCCCGGTTTTAGCTACCACGCACAGTTCAGAAGGTCTCAACCAGATGACCTACAACCGTTGTGTAGGCACCCGTTATTGCGCCAATAATTGTCCGTATAAGGTTCGTCGCTTTAATTGGTTTTCCTATTACTCAAACGAAAAGTTTGAGGACGTAAACGGCCACATGTTCACTGACCTTGGTCGTATGGTGCTCAATCCTGACGTTACCGTGCGTGCTCGCGGCGTGATGGAGAAATGCTCTATGTGTGTGCAGCGTATCCAACTGGGTAAACTAGAAGCAAAAAAGCAAAAGCGCCGCCCAAAGGATGGTGAAATTGTGACTGCTTGCGCACAATCTTGTCCTACTGAAGCTATCCTGTTTGGTGATATGCGCGACCCAAGTAGCCGCTTGAGCCAGTTGCTCCGACGCGAAGATGGTGAGCGTGCGTTCCATGTGCTTGATTCTATTAACGTGCAGCCTAACATCACTTATTTGACCAAGATTCGCAATGGTGTGGCAGAATTCTTTCCCAAAGAAGAAAACGCGTAAATAAACAGTCTTTGATTACTAACAAGTAAGTAACTAATATTCATCATCATGCAGCACGTATCACCAGTACGCGAACCGCTCGTCACGGGTGGGAAAACGTACCACGACGTAACCCAGGATATATGCTATCAAGTGGAAGCCGCGCCAAATATTCGGTGGATGGGAGCATTGGGCGTTGCATTGGTCTTGCTCGGAGTATTCTTCTACTCGGTATACCGTACCTTATGGTATGGTATTGGCGAGTGGGGCCTTAACAAGACAGTTGGCTGGGCATGGGATATTACCAACTTTGTTTGGTGGGTAGGTATTGGCCATGCAGGTACACTAATTTCGGCGGTATTACTACTGTTCCGTCAGAAGTGGCGCTCATCCATCAACCGGGCAGCAGAGGCCATGACAATATTTGCTGTGATATGCGCTGCCATGTTTCCGGTGCTTCACATGGGTCGGCCTTGGTTAGCCTTTTACGTATTTCCCCTACAGAACACGCTTGGCTCACTTTGGGCAAATTTTAACTCGCCTCTACTATGGGACGTGTTTGCAATTTCGACCTACTTCACCGTGTCATTAGTGTTTTGGTATACTGGCTTAGTACCAGACTTTGCTACCATCCGTGACCGGGCTAAGGGCAAGATTGCTAAGTTCAGTTATTCTATGCTTAGCATGGGCTGGACGGGCTCAGCAAAACATTGGTCACGCTATGAAACAGTATCACTGATTTTGGCCGGTGTTTCTACCCCTCTTGTATTGTCTGTGCATACTATTGTATCAATGGACTTTGCAACTTCGGTCGTACCAGGTTGGCATACCACTATCTTTCCTCCATACTTTGTAGCCGGTGCCATTTTCTCGGGTTTCGCAATGGTATTGACACTAATGCTAATCACCCGAGTAGTGTTTAAACTGGAAGATTATATTACGCTGGAACATATTGCTCTCATGAACAAAATCATGATGGTTACCGGCTCGATTGTAGGGGTAGCATATATCACAGAGTTCTTCATTGCCTGGTATTCGCAGGTAGAGTACGAACAGTACGCGTTCATTAATCGCGCTACTGGACCTTATTGGTGGGCATACGCAAGCATGATGACATGCAATGTTATTACTCCACAGTTGGTTTGGTTCCGCCGAGTACGTTACAGTATCGTCTTAACATTCATTTTGTCAATTATCGTAAATATTGGCATGTGGTTCGAACGTTTCGTAATCATAGTGACCTCTCTTCATCGCGATTATTTACCCTCTTCGTGGGCTATGTTTTCGCCGACCCGAATTGATGTTGGTGTCTATGTAGGGACGATAGGTCTATTCTTCACTCTGTTCTTATTGTTTGCCAAGTTCTTCCCAGTTATTAATATGGCAGAAGTTAAAGCTATCCTAAAATACACCGTGAATGATGGCCCAACCTATGGTGGCACAAATGCTGGTGGTGGTCGCCCAAGTACTAACGCTTCACCAGCACCCTATGCCACTCCAGGTGTTCCTGCTTCTGCTCCAGTAAACTACGATAAGCAAAATGACTAGCCCTGCTATTACCGCTGCGCCAGTTGCCACTGCCCCAGCCAATAAAAGCTCTACTAAGCGGTTCGCTCTTGGAATATTTGAAGACGAAGACGTATTGCTACATGCTGTAGATAACGTGCGTGCGGCTGGTGTGAAAATATACGAGGTTTTTTCGCCTTACCCTATTCATGGTATCGATGATGCACTGGGAATAGAGCGTTCCCGTTTACCAATTGCAGCCTTTTTTTATGGGTTGTGTGGTCTCTCCTTCGCTTTGTGGATGCAGATTTACATGCTTGGATTTGATTGGCCAATGATTATTGGTGGTAAACCAGCAATTGCATTGCCAGCATTCATTCCAGTAAGCTTTGAATTGACGGTGTTCTTTACTTGTCATGGTATGGTGATTACGTTCTATACCATCTCCAAGCTCTATCCTCGTTTTAAAACACCGATGTTAGATGTTCGCTCTACTGACGATAAATTTGTAATGGCTATCGAATTGGACGAAAACAGTTCGCAGATGCCTAAATTGACTCAATTACTCCGTGAAAATGGCGCTAGTGAAGTCAATCAAAAGGAAATGACCAAATTCTAATGATGTCGCTTTCCCTAAAATACGGGCTATCCATTGCCTCTTTGGCACTAAGCACAGGACTAGTTTCTTGCTCGCCCGATGCTAATGACCCTGGTGTAGAATACGCACCCGAAATGTATGAGTCAATTCCTTACGAGCCTTTACGGCAAATAACATATAATAAGGTTAATGCCTTTGGGATTAACGAGCGTACACCCGCAAGTGGCACTGTACCAAGGGGCAAATTGGCATATTTTGACCATATTCCTAAGGATAGTGTAGGTATTGCGGAGCGTACGTTGCATAATCCATACGCCTATACTAAAGCCAACATCGAAGAAGGGCAAACGCTGTTCACACGTTACTGCCAGCATTGCCACGGCGAGAAAGGTGATGGCCAAGGACCGGTCGGAATGAAATTCAAGGGTGTCCCTAACTATTCTTCTGGTACTTACAAGACAATGAATGATGGGCATATCTATCATGTTATAGAATGGGGTCGCAATCGCATGATGCCTCACGGCTCTCAAGTGAATCCCGAAGAACGTTGGAAAATCGCTATGTATGTGCATGTTTTGCAAATAAATAACGACCCTGCCGATTTGCCCAAAGTGGTAAAAGTTAATGCTCCAGTATCAACAACAAGTGCTTTGACGGGAGAGGCTTCTGCCATGACCGACGGAAGTAATCAAAAACCTGAGGGCAAGGCTCAAGCAAACACTAGTGCAGACGCACCAGGCCAGGGCACTACTGGGCGCAATGGCTCAAGCAAATAAGTACAATATGGCAACTCTGATTCATCATCACGAACCCGCCGCTGTTGAGCAGCTCGTATTGAGCAATAAAACTCAACGGACGTTTCTTACCATCATTGGGGTAGGGATACTTCTATTTATTATTGGTGTCGTAGCAGCGGTGATGCACATCGGTGAACATCATGAGGTCATAAAAGCTCATGAGATTGTTGCTACCGAAGAAGCCCATTCAGTGTTAGTACGACGCATTGTAGTTAGTCTTTGGCACAGCAATTTATTTTTCATTGGTGTATCGGCTGTTGGTACTGTGTTTATGGCTATCCAGTACGTTGCGTATGCAGGGTGGTCAGTAGTAGTTAAGAGAATCAATGAAGCATTATCAGCATGGCTTATCCCTGGCGGAGTCATTATGGTTCTGCTTTTTGTCCTAGGACGCCACGACATATTTCATTGGACACACGATGGGATTATGACAAAAGGCTCTCCTATATATGATAAGATTGTTGCTGGAAAATCAGGGTTCCTAACTTTTGGATTTTACCTTGTTCGTATGGTATCATACCTAACTATATGGGCAGTGTTTTCTTGGCGCTTACGCCAACTTTCGTTGCAGGAGGATTTATATGGTGGCACTCGCTATTTCCATACTAGCATCACAACTGCAGCACTGTTTTTAGTGCTTTACGCAGTTACTTCTTCCATGTCAGCTTGGGATTGGGTTATGTCTGTTGATGTTCATTGGTTCAGCACTATGTTCGGCTGGTATGTATTCGCTTCTTGGTGGGTTTCCGGCATCGCTGCAACTGCTTTAATAGCTATATTTCTGAAGCAAGCTGGGTATTTGCGCTTTATGAATGCCAACCATTTTCACGACTTGGGTAAACTGATGTTTGGCTTTAGTATATTCTGGACGTACGTCTGGTTTTCGCAATTTATGCTAATCTGGTACGCAAACCTACCAGAAGAAGCTGTCTACTTTAATCAGCGCTTGGGTGGTTTCGAAGGTAGATATACTTGGATGTTTTATTTTAACTTAGTAATAAACTTTGCCTTTCCCTTTCTGGCTCTTATGACCCGAGATGCTAAGCGGCAGATGATTATTATGAAAATCGTTTGTATTGCCATCTTAGTTGGCCATTGGTCGGACTTCTATCTAATGCTCATGCCGGGCACTTTGAAGGGCGATAATGGGTTTCTTATTGAAATCGGTATCGCTATGATATTCCTTGGCGCTTTTCTGATTCTAGTGACCCGTCGACTTTGTGAGGCCTCGCTCATCCCAGTAAACCATCCCTTCATTGAAGAGAGCGTACATCATACCACTTAATTTAATAAAATGGATTTTTTAGAACTTAGAACTCTATTCCTGGTTTTAAAGAAGCAATAAGTTCTAGTCTCTACTTTATATCAAATGACTACCATAACCATCCTACTGGTACTAGCATTGTTGCTAGTTGTATTTGGCCTGCTTTTTCGCCTCCAGATTTTAACTGCTATATTTTCTGGCTCTTATGTGCGTCAGATTGGCACCAGTAACCGGGTCAATGCAATTCTGATGCTTGTTTTTATGGTGGTCGGTGGGGCCGCGTTTTTCTGGTCATTCTCGGAGAACTATAGCAAAATGAACCCTCCTATTGCCTCAGTACACGGGCACGCAATGGAGCGCATGTTTTGGACCACGATGATTGTCATCGGGATTGCTTTTGTTATTACTCAGGCATTATTATTTATTTATTCATATAAATATCAATACAAAGAGGGTCGTCGTGCTTACTTCTTTTCGCACAATAATAAGATAGAGGTTATTTGGACTATTATTCCTGCCATTGTTATGGCAGCTCTAATATTTGCAGGTTGGAAAGCCTGGACTCGTATTACTGGTCCGGCTCCAAAAGATGCTATTGTACTAGAGGTGATGGGTAAGCAATTCAACTGGCTTGTGCGCTACCCAGGTCGGGATATGAAATTAGGGGTAGTCAACTATCGGCTTATTGATGCATCAAACGACTTTGGCTTTGATTTGAGTGACAAAGCAGCCCTCGACGACTTTACTGCATCAGAGATACATGTTCCAAAGGGTCACCCAGTCCTCATTAAGATTCGTTCACGCGACGTGCTTCACGCTGTATACATGCCTCAATTCCGAGTTCAGATGTATGCTGTACCAGGAATGCCAACTAGATTCTGGTTCACACCTACCACCACAACTGATGAAATGCGAGCCCGTCTCGGCAATCCTAATTTCAATTATGAATTAGCTTGTAATCAGATTTGTGGTCAAGGACACTTTGCAATGAAATTTAACATTGTGGTTGATGAACCTGATGATTACGTAGCTTGGTACGCTGCTCAAACTCCAGTATCTAAAAATGCTGACCTGATGGCATCTTTCAAACAGATGAGTAAGCAAACTGGCCTTGGCCAGGGTAGTAGCAAAGAAGCACGAGCTAGTTCTATCGAAGAAGCCGGTGAAACCCCTGCTCCGTTAGCTGCCCAGGCATCACTTTAAGCTGTATTTTCTAAGTAACTTACCTAAATTATGGCTACTAATCTTCCGACTTCTGCACAGGCCCAAGGCGGGATAGGTACCGCTGCTGTTCCTCATACAGAGCACGACGAGCACCTACATGACCACGAACATCATGACCAACACTGGTTATGGAAATATGTCTTTAGTCAAGACCATAAAATGATTGCTCGCCAATTCCTGATTACAGGAATGGTGTGGGCTATCATTGGTGGACTCCTTTCTAGCCTATTTCGCCTGCAATTAGGCTGGCCTGAAGCTACGATGAGTTGGCTTCAGCCGTTATTAGGCAAGTGGGTAGAAGGTGGTAAACTAGCTCCAGAATTCTATTTGGCTTTAGTGACAATGCACGGCACAATTATGGTGTTCTTCGTGCTTACCGCTGGCTTGTCAGGCACTTTTTCCAATTTCTTGATTCCATTGCAAGTTGGCGCCCGTGACATGGCATCAGGCTTCATGAATATGCTCTCGTACTGGTTTTTCTTCCTGTCGAGTATTATCATGTTTGCTTCTTTGTTTTTGGAAACTGGACCTGCTGCTGCCGGCTGGACCATATATCCTCCGCTAAGCGCTTTGCCACAGGCAATTCCTGGTTCTGGAATGGGTATGACCATGTGGTTGGTGAGTATGGTGTTTTTTATTGTGTCTCAACTACTAGGTGGGGTTAACTATGTTACGACAGTAATCAACCTTCGTACTCGCGGTATGAGTATGAGTAAGTTGCCGTTGACAATTTGGGCTTTCTTCCTGACCGCAATTCTCGGTATTCTTTCCTTCCCGGTTCTATTCTCAGCTGCTTTGCTGTTGGTTTTTGACCGTTCCTTCGGCACTTCATTTTTTCTTTCAGACATATATATTGCCGGGCAGGCATTACATAATCAGGGTGGGTCACCGGTTTTGTTTCAGCATTTATTCTGGTTCCTCGGTCACCCAGAAGTATACATCGTGATTATGCCTGCGATGGGCATGGTATCTGAGGTTTTGGCTACTAATGCTCGCAAGCCCATTTTCGGCTATCGTGCCATGATTGGCTCGTTAATAGGTATTTCTCTGTTATCGTTCGTGGTATGGGCCCACCATATGTTTGTGACCGGCATGAATCCTTTCTTAGGTTCAGTATTCATGTTCTTGACACTAATTATTGCAGTACCATCAGGGGTAAAAGTATTTAACTGGTTAGCTACTCTTTGGAGAGGCAACATACGCTTTACGGCAGCGATGTTGTTTGCTATTGGCTTTGTATCGTTGTTTATTTCAGGTGGTTTAACGGGTATTATCCTTGGTAACGCGACGTTGGACATCCAAATGCATAATACTTACTTTGTGGTTGCTCACTTCCACTTAGTAATGGGTTCATCAGCTTTCTTTGGCTTGTTTGCGGGTGTTTATCATTGGTTCCCCAAGATGTTCGGGCGTATGATGGATGAAAAGCTAGGCTACATCCATTTTTGGCTGACTTTTGCTGGGGTATATCTGGTGTTCATGCCTATGCACTACGTTGGTATTGCTGGATTCCCACGTCGCTATTATTCTTGGACAGGTTTTGATGCTTTTTCGCAATTTGCTGATTTGAACAAGTTTATATCAGCTGCTGCAATTTTAGCGTTCTTTGCGCAGTTCATTTTTATATTCAATTTCTTTTACAGCATCTTCCGAGGACGTCGGGCTACTGAAAATCCTTGGAACTCAACTACTTTGGAGTGGACTACTCCTATTGTACCTGGTCACGGTAACTGGCCTGGTGAGATTCCGGCTGTTTATCGTTGGCCTTATGATTACAGCAAGCCTGGGTCAGAAGCTGATTTTATCCCGCAAAACGTGCCTTATTCGCAGACGCCGTCTTCTAACTTGCCTTACGAGCGGGAGCTAGCTGAATAGCACACTATAATGTTTAAATGCCTAAACGGGCCGCCCTACCACGGCGGCCCGTTTTTTTATCTATTTTTCTCAATAAACTAATCATTTGAAGGAGAGAAGTAGCCGCCATTTTGTTTAAAAAGTACTATGCAACAACCACAGTTCGCAAGACGCTTCATATTTTGGAGTGTGCTGACAGTTAGCAGTATTTACTTATTGATTTTAGTAGGTGGTATTGTTCGGGCTACTGGCTCGGGTATGGGTTGCCCTGATTGGCCTAAGTGTTTCGGGCAATGGGTGCCGCCTACCGAACTCAGTCAATTACCTGTTGACTATAAACAGGTGTATTTGGCACAAAGGGTGGCTAAAAACCAGAAGCTAGCTCGTACGTTGGCTAGCTTAGGTTTTCGGCAGGTCGCTGGGGAGATTTTTGCTCATCCTACCCAATACGTAGAGACTGACTTCAACGCAACGAAAACGTGGATTGAGTACCTGAATAGATTATTGGGGGCGCTTATCGGCATCTTCGTTTTTATAAATGCTTTAGTAGCATTACCTTATTGGCGTCGTGACCGACCAATATTTTGGTTAGCGGTAGCAGGTTGGCTACTTACTGGCATTCAAGGCTGGTTAGGGTCTCTCGTAGTGTCGACAAACTTGCTGCCAATAATGGTAACTATTCATATGGGACTAGCTCTATTAATTGTGGCAGTTCTGCTCTACGCAATTAATCGAACTCGTCGGAAAATTGCTCCGGCAGAAGGGGAAGAAAATTTCCCCAGCTACACAGCTAATATCCATATTAAAATTAATAAAAATCCGGGGTTGCGCTGGATACTATGGGGCGCACTTCTGCTCACATTTGGCCAGATTATTTTGGGAACGCAGGTACGGGAAGAAATTGACCGGATTGCCTCGGGCGCGAACTATAGCCAGCGTGATACTTGGGTAGCCGCTCTTGGTAACGTTTTTGAAGCGCACCAAACATTCGCAGCTATCGTAGTGCTGGTTAACGTCGTGGTGGGCTACCAATTATGGGCATTAGCCATCCCGCAATTACGGCGCTTGGTAGCCGCTACGGGGCTGGTGTTAGTGCTGGAGATGGTAGCGGGTATTACGCTGGCCTATTTTGCCTTACCAGCGTTTATGCAGCCTATTCACTTAACATTGGCTACCCTGCTTTTCGGAACGCAGTTTCTGACGCTATTGGCGTTGCGCTCCGAATGGGGGGTAGGGGACAAGGAGGTAGCTGCTCATCCCTTGCCAAAAGCGCATCCGTACGAAGCCTAGCCCTGGTAGGGCGTACCTTTGTGGTAGTAATTATATCTGGTTAATGACGAAGGCCCGCGCCTATTTTCAGCTGCTTAAGTTTCGGCTTTCCTTCACGGTGGCATTTTCCAGCGCGCTAGGCTACCTATTGGGGTCACCAACCGTGAATTGGGGGCGCGCATTGTTGGTGCTATTAGGTGGCTTGCTGGTAACCGGGGCGGCAAACATCATCAACCAGGTTTTTGAAAAAGATTTGGATAAGCTGATGCATCGTACCGAGAATCGGCCGTTGCCTACTGGGCGTATTTCACCAAATGAAGCCTGGGTATTTTGCGTGGTGCTGGCGATATTGGGGCTGGGTCTGTTGGCCTACTACTTCAATCCGCTAACGGCCGCCCTGTCATTATTATCCCTCATCTTATACGGCTTTATTTACACGCCCCTCAAGACGGTATCGCCGGTGTGCGTAGCGGTAGGAGCCATTCCAGGCGGCCTACCCCCCCTTATTGGCTGGGTAGCGGCTACGGGTTACGTGGGCGAGGCAGCCTGGGTATTGTTTGGTATTCAGTTTATGTGGCAGTTTCCGCACTTTTGGGCCATTGCCTGGGTAGCGGACGACGACTACAAACGGGCGGGCTTCAAAATGCTCCCTACTCCCGGCAATCGGGACCTACGTACGGCTTTCCAAATAATGACCTACACGGTACTGCTAATCCCGGTGTCGCTACTCCCGTTGGTACTCGGTATTTCGGGGCGCATATCGGCAGGGGTGGCGTTGGTGTGCGGGGTCCTCTTCACCTTGCTCACCGTGCGGCTCATGCGCACTCAGGACCGTAAAGCAGCGCTGAGTATCATGTTTGCTTCGTTTCTGTATTTACCAATCGTACAAATTGCGCTGCTTTTAGACAAAGTTTGAGCAATAGTTGTTGATTTTGTGTTGTGCTAATACTAGTAAGCGCGGGCCCGCGCCGTGCTTCTGGAAAGCGCCGATAACGCAGTGTTTGATAACAGTTTTAATATGAAAACCTCTGAAATTACGTTTGCTGACAAAGAACTGGGCCTAGGCTGGCATCCGAAGCGCGTGCTTCTTATTCTGCTGATTTTTAGCATCGTAATGATGTTTGCTGCTTTTACCAGCGGCTACATTGTGCGGCGCGACGAAGGCAACTGGCGCGAGTTTGAATTGCCCGTTAGCCTGCTGGTAAATACTATTCTTATCGTTTTGAGCAGCGCCACCATGCAGTGGTCGTATTACTCAGCCAAGCATGATGAGATAAAGCGCACCAACATTGGCTTACTTCTAACACTTGGATTAGGAATAGCCTTTCTATTTGGCCAATTGCACTCGTGGAGCGACTTGGTGGCTGGACACACATTTTTCGGGGGTGCCGATGCTAATCCTTCGGGCTCCTTCGTATACGTACTCATGGGCGTGCACGCTTTCCACCTAATCACAGGGCTCATTTTTGTGGGGGTAGTACTCAAGCGAAGCCTTAACTATCAGGTGCATTCGCGCGCCACGCTCTCGATTGGCAACGCCACCTTATACTGGCACTTCCTGGGTGGCCTTTGGCTGTACCTGTATTTGTTCCTACTTTTGAACCACTAAACGGGAATCTGGCGTAAAGCCCACCTGTCTATCTGTTGTTCGTTATGGCCCATTCCACTACTTTGCAGCCCACCGCTGCCCCTACCGCCTACGCCGATGCGCCCCGCACCGGCACCTGGGACGGTGGCAACGAACCCTTCAAGGCGAGCTACGGCAAGCTGATGATGTGGTTTTTCCTGCTCTCGGATACCTTTACTTTTGGGGCCTTTTTGACGGCTTACGGCCTCATTCGCCACAAACACGGTGTGTACGAAGGCACCGCGAAAGCATTCCATTTCAGCACGGCTTACTGGCCTACCCCTGAAAAAGTGTTCAACGCTTTTCCAGGTCTGCACGGCATAGATTTGCCGTTGGCCTTCGTAGCCTTGATGACGATGATTCTCATCTTTAGCTCGGTAACGATGGTACTGGCCGTGGAAGCCGGCCACCGCATGGATAAGGCTGACGTGCAGAAGTGGCTGCTTTGGACTATTCTGTTTGGTACCATGTTCCTCAGCAGCCAAGCCTGGGAATGGAGCCACTTCATCGGCGGCCACGAAGAGGGCACCCGCATGGCAGATGGCACCATGATGTACGGCGCCAACCTGGCAGCGAATCAATATGGCCCACCGCTTTTTGCTGACTTGTTCTTCTTCATTACGGGTTTTCACGGCACGCACGTGTTCTCGGGGGTGTGCCTGCTGGTATGGTGCTTCATCGCTACCACCAACGGCACGTTTGAAAAGCGCGGCCACTACGAAATGATTGAGAAAATCGGCCTTTACTGGCACTTCGTGGACTTGGTGTGGGTATTTGTGTTCACCTTCTTCTATCTCGTTTAGTGGTGAATAAATAAGTGAGTGAGCAATCTGCTCATTTACTCATTTTTCAAGAGTTGACCCACTTATCAATCTACCGATTATGTCTAATCATGCCGAAGAACTCGCCCTGCACCCCGGCGAAATTGCTAAGCCAAACACTGCCTGGATTTGGAAAACATTTTGGATTCTGGTGGGCATTACGGCACTGGAGTTTGCGATTGCGTTCAGCATGACCTCACCCGGCCTACGCACGCTACGCAACAGCATTTTCATTGTGATGACCATTTTGAAGGCCTTCTTCATTGTGGGTGAGTTCATGCACTTGAAGCACGAAGCCAAAAGCCTCATCTGGACCATCCTTGTTCCTACTGCGCTGCTCGTTTGGCTGGTAGTAGCCCTTGTAACGGAGGGTTCTTACGTGGGCGAAGCGCTCTCGCACATGTTCGGTAACTAAGCACAGGATGCGACCACGCCAGACTATTTTGCTGGGCCTGCTGCTGCTGGTGCCGGTGCTGGCGTTCCTGTTTCTCTACGGCTTCGGCCGCAATCACTACGCGCTGCCAACCTACTTGCCCGAACGGGCGGACTCTGTCCGCACTTCGGCTGGAGGATGGCAGCGCGATACTGTTTTTCACCAAGTCAGGCCATTCCGGTTGCAAACGGCCACTGGCCGCTGGCTCACAAGCGCGGAGTTAGGAAAAGGCTTGTACGTGGTGCAGTTTTACGCACCGGGGGGGGTAGGGGCTTCGGCAACCCGCGCCCTGGCCCGCATTCAGGAGCGCTTCCGGCCCGAGCCACGGGTGCGGCTGGTGACGATGGTGCCCGCTGCCGCAACTGCTGCGGCTACCGAAACCGCATTGGAAAAACTGAGCGAGCAATACGGTACCATCAGTGGAAAATGGTTTTTGGGGGCGGCGCCGGCTGATACCCTGCAACAACTAGCGCAATATGAGTTCGGCCAGACCACGCTGCGGCCCGCGCACTTTCCTTTCCGGCCCGCTACTGAGCCCACGAACCTGCTGCCCGGCCAGTTGTTGTTAGTAGACGAAGCGCAGCATGTGCGCGGCTACTACGATGCTGCCGACAAGTATGAGGTCGAGCGGCTTATCACCGAAATCAACGTTTTGCTGTATACCTATGACGACCGCCACTGAGCAGCTGCACCCGCCCGTGCTGGAGCCGGGCGACTATACCAAGTATAAGATTATTCTGGGTACCCTGGGCGCGGTAGTGCCGTTGCTGGTAGCCGTGATATTCTACTACAAGAACATCTTCCGCATTGCGGGGGCCGGCCCTTACCTGCATGCCCTGCCGGCCGTGAACGCCGCGCTGAACTCGCTAACGGCCGTGGCACTGCTGGTAGGTTATTACTTCATTCGACAGAAGAATGTGCTGGCGCACCGTGCCGCGATGGGTACCGCTTTTGCACTGGGCGGCCTGTTCCTGATTTCCTACGTAGCCTACCACTCGCAGGTCGAGAGCACGCATTTTGGGGGGGTAGGCTTGGTGCGTACACTATATTTTTTGCTGCTGCTGACCCATATCAGCCTGGCGGCGGTTACGGTAGCACTGGTGCTGTTCACGCTGTATTTCGCGCTAACCGGGCAGTATACCAAGCACAAGCGCATTGCGCGCTGGACGTTTCCCATTTGGCTCTACGTTTCAATAACGGGCGTCATCGTTTATTTTATGATTGCGCCGTACTACCCGGCGGGCTAGCAGCAGAACCTTCTAACTTGTTGACTGTTTTAGTTTTATGAAAAAGCTGATTTTTGGATTATTGCTGAGCTTCTTTGCTTTGGCAACTCTGCTGCCGGCCCAGGCGCAGTGCGTGATGTGCAAAAGCCAGGTAGAAGCGGCCCGGCAGGAGCGCGACGACTACGACGTGGCGGGCCTCAACAAAGGCATTGTGTACATGATGACGGTGCCCTACATCCTGATGGGAGCCGTAGGTTTCTTCTGGTACCGGCGCACGCACCCCAAGCGCCCGACTAAAATCTAGTTCTGTTTGGCGAACTAGCAAGGCCGTCGCTGCTGCCCTCACTGGGTAGTGGCGGCGGCTTTCGCATGAGCGTGGGGGGGTAGGAAGCCCGCTTGCGTACTAGCTTGCGGGAGGTAGCCGGCCTGGTTTTTGTCCGGTTCGGGTCTGGTTGCTTCTATCTTGCTTTGTCACTCCCCGCTCGTCTTTCCTTTGTTCGCACCTGGTCGCTGGCCTCGCTGCTGCTGGCGCTGCTGAGCTTTGGAGCTTGCTGGCTGACCTACACCTACGGGCAGTTAAGCGGCACCAGCCCCATCTATCCCAATGCCGCGCGTTTGCAAAGCCTGGTGACCCAGGCGGCCGCCACCGCCGGGCGCGAAGCCGGGCGCGTGGCGCTGGAGTGCCAGCCGCCCAACACGCCGCATTTTGGGCACCTGCTGGTCGAGTGCACTTACCCCACCTTCGTGGCTGAAAACGGGCAAATCGTCGGCTGGTCGGCATCGGGCCCCGAGCCTACGGCCACTGAGCTGGCCGACCTTACCCCCGAGCGGCTGTCGCAAACGGCGCTGGGCGAATTTTTGGTGGTAAGGCGGGGGCTGGGGCCGGTGGTGGTCCTTACCTACATTCCGTTGGCGCGGCACTATGGCATCAGCAACCGCTACCTGCGCGAAGGGGCCGAGCCGGCCCTGCTGCAAGGGCTAGAGGTGCAAGTGCAGGCAGCCCGCATTCTACCGGGCGAAACCCGAGGGCTGGTAGCGGCACTGGTCGATACGCAGGGCCACTACTTATTCTCGGTAGTGCAGCTGCCGGGGAGCATCGTGGCGGGGCGGCTGCTACCGCTGCTGCTGCTGCTGCTGAGCATTGCGTTCTACACGGTGGGGTGGCTGGGCCTAGCCTGGCGTTGGTGGCAGCAGGGCAAGGTGGGGCTGGCAATGCTGGCGCTGGCAGGCACGCCGCTGGCCCTGCGAGTGGTGCTGTTATACCTTAGCCTGCCCTATGCCTGGCTCGAGCTGCCATTGTTTGACCCGCGCGTGTATGCTGTGTCAGGCCTGGCACCTTCGTTGGGCGACCTGCTACTCAACGGGCTACTGGCGGCGCTGCTGGCCGGTGCCTCGGTCGTGGTCAACCGCCATTACCGGCTGCCCACGCGGGCCCAGCAGGCGCCCATCGGGCGCTGGGGCATCCCGGCTCTGCTGGGGCTGGTAGCAACGGTAGTTGGCCTTCACAGCTACTACACCAGCGCCTTCAGCAACAACCAGCTGAGCCTCGACATTACGCAGAGTATGCAGGTGAGTGGCTTTCGGCTGGTGCTGGTGCTGGCCGTAGTGCTGCATACAGCCGCCTTTGTGACGGGCTTTTACCTGTGGACCGGGCTGCTGGCACCCGACCTGCGCCGCCTGCCGCGCCGGCCGCTGCTGTGGGGCGGCCTGGTGCTGGCGGCTACGCTGCTGGCACTAGGGGCCAGTTTGCATCAGGTGCTGCTGCTGCTGCCAGGCATAGCCTGCCTGTACCTGGTGCTGGTGCGGCTGGGCGAGCTGCACTACCGGCCCACCCAGGGGCCACCCCGCTACCTGCTGCTACTGCTGCTGCTGGGGCTGGCCTCGGCGGTGGGGGCTACGGCCCTGTACGGGCAGTTTGAGCGCCAGCTATTGCTGGATAAGCAGCGATTAGCTGGCAATTTATTGGTTGACAATGATTTGCAAGGAGAGTTTTTGTTGGGGCAGCGGCTGCGGCAGCTGGCGGCCGACCCCGTCATTGCCCGCCTGCTCACGGGTAAGCCGGTGCGTACGGAGGCCGTGCGGCGGCGCATCGAGCGCCAATACTTGCGCACGTATTTCGACAAGTACGAGGAGTCGGTAGATTTATTTGACCCGCGAGGGCAGCCCGTGGGCGGCGAGGCCGACGATACGCTGAGCTTCAACCAGACGCGCGCCGAACTGGCGCGCACGGCTACCCCCACCGACCAGCCCGGCGTGTACCTGCTGAAATCGGACAATTCCTTCAGCTCGCGGCGCTACGTAGCGGTGGTGCCCGTGGCCCTGCCCGCGCCCGGTGGCATCGGGCCGCCCACGCCAGCGGGCACCATTCTGCTCACGCTCAGCCTCAAACAGCTGGCCAGCTATAGCGTGCTGCCCGAGCTGCTGGTCGACCAGAAGTTCTTTCAGCCCGGCCTGGCCACCGACCTCAGCTACGCGGGCTATTCGCAGGGCCGGCTGGTGTACAGCGAGGGCGACTTTGACTACGCTAATTTGCTACCCCCCACGTTGCTGCGCGACCCGCGTATTTACGAAAATGGCTTGGTAATCAGCGACTTTCACCACCTAGCGATGCGCGATGCCAGCGGCCGCCGCATTGTAGTGGTCACGACGGCCACCTACTCGCTGGCCGACTGGTTTTCCAACTTCTCTTTTCAACTGCTGCTCAATGTGCTGGTGTGGCTGCTGGCGGGCGGGGCCTACGTGCTGGGGCGGCGCGGGGGCTGGGGCGTGCGCTTCAACTTCAGCGCCCGCATTCAGCTGCTGCTCAACCTGGGCATTCTCATTCCGCTGCTGGTGGTGAGCATCGCCACCGCCAGCCAGGTGATTTCGGGCTACCGCCGCGACCTGCGCCGCACCTACGAGCGCCGCGGCCACATTGCCCTCGAAAGCCTGCTGCGCCGCCGCGACCAGCTCACCGACACCACGGCCCGGCCGGTGCTCACGGCCCTAGCCCGCAACGTGGCCGCCCTCACCGAAACCGACCTCAACCTCTACGACGCCCGCGGCGAGCTGCTGGTGAGCTCGCAGCCGCTCATCTTCGAGGCCGGCCTGCTGGGGCCGCTGCTCAACCCCCAGGCGGTGGTGGACCTGCGCGAGCGGGGCCTGAGCCGCACGCTGCTCACCGAGCAGGCCGGCACGCTCTCGTTTAATTCGTTGTATTTGCCGGTGCGGGCGGCCAGCGTCGATGGGCCGGCCGGGCCGGTGCTGGGCTACGTGGGAATCCCGTTTTTTGACTCGCAGAAGGAGCTGGATAGCAAGCTGACGGAGCTATTCACGACCATTCTGAACATCTTCACGCTCATGTTTCTGGTGTTTCTGGGGCTGGCGTTCCTGGCCACGCGCCAGCTCACGGCGCCGCTCAAGCTGTTGACGCAGCGCCTCACGCGCACCACCCTCACCGGCCGCAACGAGGTGCTGGACTACCGCAGCAGCGACGACGAAATCGGCCTGCTCGTGAGTGAGTACAACGCCATGCTGGGCAAGCTCGAAGCCAGCAAGCGCGAGCTGGCCGCCCAGGAAAAAGAAGCCGCCTGGCGCGAGATGGCCCGCCAGGTGGCCCACGAAATCAAGAACCCGCTCACGCCCATGAAGCTGAGCCTCCAGTACTTACAAAAAGCCATTGCCGAGCGCCGGCCCAATGCGCAGGAGCTGATTGGAAGGATTTCGCAGACGCTCATCACTCAGATTGACGTGCTCTCCGACATTGCCACCTCGTTCAGCACCTTCACCAACCTGCCCGCCATGCGCCCCACGCGCCTCGATGTGACGGCCGTGCTGCGGCAGTGCGCCGAGCTGTTTCGGGAGCAGGATGGCGACGAGCACGGCGAGCTGGACCTGGCCCTACCCCCCGACGGCACCTACACCGTCTTTGCCGACGAGAGCCTGCTGGTGCGCACCTTCAATAACTTGCTGCTCAATGCCAAGCAAGCCGTACCGCCCGGCCGCGCGCCCAGCCAGCGCGTAGCCCTGAACCCTGAAGGCCCTGGTCACGTGCTCATTACCATCACCGACAACGGCGCGGGTATCCCGCCTGAAGTGCGCGAAAATATCTTTCGGCCCAACTTCACCACCAAAGCCACCGGCTCGGGCATCGGCCTGGCGGTGGCCAAGCGCGGCATTGAGAGCGCCGGCGGCCGCATTTGGTTCGAGACGGAAGAGGGGGTAGGAACGACCTTTTTTATTGAGCTGCCGCTGGCGGGGTAGGGGAGCGGGTGGGCCGCGCGAATTGAAAAATGAGCGCGCCTGGCTTAACGGCACGAAAGTGCCCAAGCCCAACGTTACCCCGGCGCACCCCGAACTTTAAGGTATGATTCGACGCGTACGCTGGGCACTACTGCGAAGGTGGCTGCTGGTGGCCCTGGGGCTGCTGGTGAGCGCACGCGCGTGGGCGCAGCAGAGTGGCACGCCGAATCAGCCGGCCCCTACCCCCCCGCCCGCCGCCCAAGCTGCCCGCGTCTCTGCCCCCGAGCCGGGGCCGCCCAGCACCCGGCGCTGCCGCTACCTGCGCCTGGCGCTGGGCCACGACACCACCAGCTTCGTGCTCAGCGACACGCTCACCATCGTGCCGGCGTCGGTGACGGCCCAGGGGCAGGCGGTGGCCTACGACGCGCGGCTCGACCGCTACCAGCTGGTGCGGCCCGCCCCGCGCGACAGCCTTGGGGCGCCACGGCCCGACTCGGTGCTGCTGTGCTACCGGGTACTGCCGGTGTCGTTAGGGCTAGCCCGCTACCGCCGCCCGCGCGGCCTCATGGACACGCTCGATTTCCGGGACCGGCCCATGCTACGGGTGGAGGATTTTTCGCAGAAAGAGCAGATACTGAGCACGCCGGGAATTAGCAAGACGGGTAATTTGAGCCGGGGCATTTCCTTCGGTAATACGCAGAACGTATTCGTGAACTCGGCGCTCAACTTGCAGCTGGAAGGGCAGTTGACGGAGAATATCCGGCTCACGGCGGCGATTTCGGACCAGAACGTGCCGTTTCAGCCCGAGGGCAATACGCAGACGCTCCAGCAGTTCGACAAAATCTACATCACCCTCACCGGCCCGCAGTGGAACCTGACGGCCGGCGACGTGGTGCTGCGCAATAAGCCCGACTACTTCCTGCGCTACTACAAGAACATCCAGGGCGCGGCCATCGAGGCCAATCTGGGCGCACCCGGCCCGCAGCCGCTGCAAGCCGGCACCACTAACAACAGCGTGAGCAACGCGCCGCCCTCGTCGTTCACGACCTACACCAACGGCGTGACTAACAACAGCGCCGCGCCCGCCGGCTCGGCCACCGCGCCGCTGCTGCCGCCCACCGCCGGCGTGCCGCCCGGCCAGCCGATGCCCGGTGCGCCACCCGCTGGCCCCACTGGCACCGGCAGCGTGACTATCCTGGATAAGCTGGGCCAGATTAGGTCCTCGACGCTAGTGGCGGGGGGGGTAGCGAAGGGCAAGTTTGCCAGCATCGACCTCACCCCGATTGACAACGTGCAGGGCCCGTACCGCCTCACGGGGCCCAATGGCGAGCAGTTCATTATTGTGCTGGCTGGCTCGGAGCGCGTGTACCTGGATGGGCGGCTGCAAACGCGGGGCTTTGATTTTGACTACGTTGTCGACTATAACCTGGCCGAAATCACGTTTTCGCCCCGCCACCTCATCACGAGTAATTCGCGCCTGAAAGTCGATTTTGAGTACTCCGACCTCAACTATTCGCGCTCGCTCTACACGCTGAGCCACTACCAGCAAATCGGCAAGCTGAACCTGCGCGGCAACTTCTACCAGGAGTCGGACAACCCCGACGCCACGGCCAACCTCACCCTCTCGTACCAGGACCGCAAGCTGCTGCGCGGCGCGGGCAACGTGTCGGTGGTATCGGCGCCGGGCGCCGACTCGGCGGCCTTCAACCGCACGATAGTGCAGTACCACCGCGTGGCCCAGCTCAACGCCACCACCGGCCTGCGCGAGTACGTGTACGTGTACGCCAAGGACTCGCTGAGCGGCGTGTACACGGTGCGATTTACGCAGGTAGGGGCGGGGCTGGGCGACTACGCGCTGAGCACCGGCGACGTGAATGCCAATGGTCGGGTGTATCGCTACGCGGGTAAAAATCAGGGTGACTACCGGCCGGTGCGGCTGCTCCCTACCCCCCTGCTCAAGCAGATGGCTACCGCCGGGGCTACGTTTCAGCTCGACCCCACCACGGCGGTATTCGTGGACCTGGCTACCTCGCAGCTGCAGCGCAACCGCTTCGACAGCACCGGCACCCGCAACCAGAGCGGCGGGGCCATGCGCCTGGGCTACACCGTGCAAGACCGCGCCCTGCCCACCTGGGCGCCGGCCGCCTTGCAGAAATACCGCCTGCGCTCGGCCCTCGACTACGAGTACACGCAGCCCGGCTTTTCGCCCATCGACCGCTACCGCGACATCGAGTTTGACCGCAACTGGAGCGCCGCGAGCACCGCCAACGCTACCACGGCTGCGCCCAAAGAAGACAATATCTTCAACTTTGCCGTGGGCTTGAGTCGCGATGCTACCCACGCCATCAACTACCGCGTGAGCCGGCGCTACCGGCCCGGCGAGGTGAGCGGCGTACAGCAGTGGCTGGATGTGGCCCAGCAGGTGGGCCGGCTCGATGTGCGCGGCTCGCTATTCGTGCTCAACTCGCAGGCCGGGCGCTACCACTCCAACTGGGCGCGGGGCGAGGCCACCGTGCGCTACGGGGGGGGTAGGGTTATTCCGAGCTACACCTATCGGTTTGATAAAAACAAGGTGGTCTCGCCGCTGGGCGATACCATCCGGTCGGCCAACTACTTCGACGAGCACACCTTTGCCCTGCAAAGCCCCGACACCGGCCGCACCCGCTACGGCCTCAGCTACGGCTTCCGGCAGGACCGCACGCCCACCGCCGAGCAAAACAACCTGCAGGTGCACAACCAGTCGCAGACCGTGCAGGGCAACCTCAGCACCCGCCTCAGCAAAAACCAGGACCTGCGCATCGTGGCTACCTACCGCGACGTGAACCTGGTGAGCCAGCCCGACAGCGCCCGCCAGCGCAATATTCTGGGCAAAATCGACCACTCGCTCAGCCTGCTCCAAAACCAGATTCGCTCCGAGCTAACCTACAGCGTGCAAACCGGCCGCGAGCTGCGGCGCGACTTCTCCTTCGTGGCCGTGCCCGCCGGCCAGGGCACCCACTACTACGCCGGCGACCTCAACAAGAACGGCGTGCAGGACAAGGACGAGTTTCTGGAAGCCCAAACGCCGGACGCGCAGTACCGCACATACATCAAGGTCTACCTGCCCACCAACGATTACATCACCGCTTACCAAAACCGCCTCAGCTACCGCCTCACCGTGAACGCGCCCCGCGGCTGGCGCGAGGCCGGCAGCTGGCGCGCCGCCGTGGCCCGGCTCAGCAGCGTGAGCAGCGTCACGGTGGATAGGCGCACTACTAGCCCGAGTCTCGGCAATCGCCTCAGCCCGTTTAGCTACGGCAAGGAAGACGACAAGCTGCTGGCCTTTAATCAATTGCTGCGTAATACGCTGTACTTTAACCGCGCCAATCCTATTTTTGGGGCTGAATTAACTGTGCAGCAAACCCAGCAGAAAACCTTGCTCACCGAGGGCTTCGACTTGCGCAACCTCAACACCCAGAGCCTGCTGCTGCGCCGCACGCTGGCGCAGTCGTTCACGGGCCGCCTCACCGTGGCGCGCGATATCCGGGAGGCCCAGGCCACGTATTCCATTGACCCCACCAGCTCCAGCTACCGCAATTTCAGCCTGCTCATCTACACCGTGCAGCCCGAAATCAGCTACCAGCCCAGCCCCGCGCTGCGCCTCACCGGCTCGCTGCTGCACACGGCCAAAGGCAATACCTGGGCCGCCCGCGTGAGCGACACCAACGGCACCTTCGACGACCTGGGCCTCGAAGCCCGCGTGAGCCAGGTGAGCAAGCGCACCGTCACGGCCGCCACCCACGTCACGCGCGTGAGCTTCGCCGGCGACCAGGCCTCCGTAGTAGCTCTCGAAGTATTGCAGGCCCTGCGCCCCGGCACCAACTACACCTGGAACCTCAACCTGGAGCAGCGCCTCACCAACGGCCTGAACATCAACGTAGCCTACGACGGCCGCAAAGCCAGCGGCTCGAATATCGTGCACACGGGCAGGATGCAGGTGGCGGTGCTGTTTTAGGGCTTCTTGACGCGCACGAGCTGGTAGCGTAGGCGGCCGCGTTTAAATATTTCGGTAGTATCGGTTTCGCCCGGTGGCACGCCGCTAACTGAATGAACGGTGTATAATTTCAACGTATCGCGACCAAATGAGGCAACTACTTGCTGCTGTTGTTTGGTGTACACATCAAAATAGACTTCATCGCCTGGGTTTGGACCGGTGAAGTCAGTTTGGATAGAATACTTGCGGAAGGGTAAGCCTTTTACCAAGCCGTCAGTCGAAAATTGAGCGTGAACAGGTTGGTTAAGTGAATCTATTCCATCGTACTGGCCAGTAATCAACAAATCATTTACTCCCCGCTCAACTCCATCTTCCAGGTCAGACTTGTTGCCTGGTATACCAGTGCGACGATAATCTACTTTGCTGACTATCTGGTGGGTTTTGCGGTTGCGCGTTATGTAGAAAAGAGTGGTGTCATTGGGAGTTATCTGATAAGCAATTTCGTCAGTTGTACCATCGTTGCTCTTATAAGGCACCCTTATTTGCAGTGTGCCAGCCTGGGTAATAGGCCGCAGCAAAAGCATTACGTTACCACCTTCATGCAAGCCATAAGAAGCTCCGATTTCGACGCTGTCTTTTTGGTTAGCAAATGGGATGATTTCTAAAGAAGCAGGGCTCGCGATGTGGTCAAATGAGGCGGCGGGCGACCGGGTACGCGCTACCGCTCTCAAATAATCAACACTCACCCAGTACCCGCTGATTATCGGACTGAACTGCTGAGCTATTGTTGGCCCCGTAGCTGCTGAAACAGCAGCGGGTGGCAGCGGCGGGGTAGTAGTTTCAACGGGCTTCTGCTGGCAGGCGTAGGCAGCTAGCGTAAGCAGGCAGAGGGCGAAATATTTTGGAGGCATAGGGGAGAATAAAAGCGACGCAAGAAAGCAATGTTCACCGTTTCTGTGCGCCCACTTGATAGCCCCTACCCCCTCCCGCGGGCGCTAAGCCGCCGCGCTACCTTTGGCTGAAATCCTGCGCTTTATGAAAAAGCTTGCCTGCCTGCTGTGCCTGTGGCTGCTGGGACCGCACCTGAGTTGGGCTCAGGTAGCCGGCGTGGGCCTGGTGACGCCCCGCATGCGGGTTATCGTAGACAATGATTTCAGCGGCGACCCCGACGGGCTGTTTCAGCTGGCGCACCTGCTGCTGTCGCCCTCGTTGGACGTGCGGGCCATTATCGGCTCGCACCTCAAGGTGGGCGATGGCTTTGACCCTACCCCCACCCAGGCCGATAACGCCGCCCGCCAGGCCACCGCGCTGCTCGGGGTGCTGGGCCTGGCCGGCCGCGTGCCCGTGCTGGCCGGCTCCAATACTGGCATGGTGAATGACAGCACGCCGGTTAAAAGCGCGGGCGTCAGCTTTATCATCAAAGAAGCCCTGCGCACCGATACCCAGCTGCCGCTGTACGTGCTGTGCGGTGCGGGCCTGACTGAAATTGCCTCGGCCGCGCTCACCGACCCGCGCATCGCCCAGCGGCTCACGCTCATTTGGATTGGCGGCCCCGAGTACGAGGGCCTGGCCCTGCCGCCGCCCGGCGGCACGCCGCTCGAATACAACCTGGGCATCGACGTGGCGGCCGGGCGGGCGGTGTTCAACCGCACGCGCCTGCCGCTGTGGCAGGTACCGCGCGACGCCTACCGGCAGGTGCTGCTACCCTACTCGGTGCTGCTTACCAGGGTAAAGCCGCAGGGCCAAACTGGCCGCTACCTGGCCGCCACCCTGGAGCGCCTGATGGCCCGGCTGCCGCAGTACCACCTCAACGTAGGCGAAACGTACGTGCTGGGCGACAGCCCATTAGTGTTGCTCACGGCCCTGCAATCCTCCTTTGAGCCCGACCCATCGTCGAGCAACTACGTGCTGCGGCCGGCGCCTCGCCTCACGGCGGCGGGCACCTACGCGGCCAACCCGGCCGGCCGGCCCATCCGGGTGTATCATCGCCTCGATACGGCGTTGCTGCTGAGCGATTTCTTTGCCAAGCTGGAACTGCACCGGCCCTGAGCCGCGCCTAGTTTGGGCCGCGCCCTACCCCCTGGCTTTGGCCGCACCTTGGCTAAATCAGGCGTCGGCACTATCTTACCCGTTCGTTTGTCCACTTTTGGATAAGCAATTGCGGCCATGATTAGCTTTTACCTCAACGACCAGCCCATCCACACCGCCGAGCCAGCGGCCAGCGCGCTGCTCGACTTCGTGCGCTACCACGAGCACCTGATGGGCACTAAAATCGGCTGCCGCGAGGGCGACTGCGGCGCCTGCACCGTGCTGGTGGGCGAGCTGGCCGACGGTAGTCAACGTCTTAACTACCAGAGTATGACGAGCTGCCTCACGCCGCTCGGCAACGTGCACGGCAAGCACGTGGTCACGGTCGAGGGTATCAACCAAGTCGGTGGCCAGCTCACGCCGGTGCAGCAGGCCATCGTGGACCACAATGGCGCGCAGTGCGGCTTCTGCACGGTGGGCTTCGTGATGTCGCTGACCGGCCACAGCCTGGGCGAAAAGCCGGTGACCGAAACGAACACCCGCGCCGCCATCGACGGCAACATCTGCCGCTGCACGGGCTACAAGTCGCTGGAGCGCGCCGCCGCCGCCCTCACCGCCGAGCTGGCCGCGCGGCCTACTGCCGATAGCGTAAAGTGGCTGAGCGAAAAGCAGTTTGTACCCGCCTACTTTGAAGAAATGCCCGCCCGGCTAGCCGCCCTCCGCACCGAAACGGCCGCCGCCGAAGCGCCTACCCCCGCCACCAACGGCCAAGCCACTAATGGCAGCGCCGTTTCGACCTCGCCCAATGGCCACGCCCAAAGCCAGAATGGCCACGCCAACGGCCAGTTTCCGCACGCTACCTACCCGCTGCTGAGCGGCGGTACCGACCTGCTGGTGCAGCGCCTCGACGAGCTGCGCCAGCAGCCGGTGCGCCTGCTTTTGGACCAAAGCGGCCGGCGCGGCGTGCGCCAGGAGGCCGGCGGCCGCGTGGTGCTGGGGGCCGCCACCACGGCCAGCCAGCTGCTCGAATCGGAACTCATGCGCAGCCTGCTGCCGCGTCTGCCCGACTACCTCAAGCTGGTGTCGAGCACGCCCATCCGCAACATGGGTACGGTGGCTGGCAACTTTATAAATGCCTCGCCAATTGGTGACTTAACCATCATGTTTCTGGCGCTGGGCGCCGATGTAACCTTGACTAATGCTGGGGGGGTAGGGCGTACGCTGCCGCTGGCTGAACTATACCTAGGCTACAAAAAACTGGCGAAAGCCGCCGACGAGCAGGTGACCGAAATCAGCTTCCCGTCCCCGCAGGCCGGCGACTTCTTCAATTTTGAAAAAGTATCTAAGCGCACGCACCTCGATATTGCCAGCGTGAACACCGCTGCCTGGCTGCGCGTCGAAAACGGCGTGATTACGGCGGCCCGGCTCTCGGCCGGGGGGGTAGGGCCGGTGCCGCTGCTGCTGGCTCGCACCGGCGAGTACTTGCTGGGCCGCGTGCTGAGCGCCGAAACGGTAGCCGAAGCTAATGAGGTGATGCAGGCCGAAATCAGTCCCATCGGCGACGTGCGCGGCACGGCGGCTTACAAGCGGCTGCTGCTGCGGCAGCTGCTATTCGCGCATTTCCTGCGCTTTG
Source organism: uncultured Rhodanobacter sp. (assembly GCA_964657755.1). GTDB lineage: Bacteria > Bacteroidota > Bacteroidia > Cytophagales > Hymenobacteraceae > Hymenobacter. The sequence goes on along the minus strand of CAZZWL010000035.1, from coordinate 10,712 downwards.
CGCCGGAGCTGACGCTGGCCGAGTTGATGTAAAACGGAGTGGCCCTCCGTTAGTCGTCCGCGCCATCAGGGCGCAAAAAAGCATATTGTTTTGCCCGGCGCTTTCGGAAACGGAGTGCCACTCCGTTTTACAGCCATGAACCACCTCGACCCCCAGCGCCACGTGCGCGGCGAATCGCAGTACCTCGACGACGTGCCCGTGCAGCAAGGCACGCTGTTCGCGGCCGTGTACGAGTCGCCGCTGGCGCACGGCGTGCTCAAAAGCCTGGACCTGAGCGCAGCGCAAAAAGCGCCCGGCGTCGTGCGGATTCTCACCGCGGCCGATATTCCGGGCCGCAACCAAATCGGCGGCATCGTGCCCGACGAGCCGCTGCTGGCCGAGGGCCACGTGCACTTTCGGGGGCAGCCGGTGGCGCTGGTGCTGGCCCGCACCGAGGCGCTGGCGCACGCGGCGCTCAAGCTTATCACGGCTAATATTGAGCCGCTGCCCATCCTCACCGACCCGCGCCGGGCCGCCGCGCAGGGCGAGCTGATTGTGCCGCCGCGCACCTTCCGCATCGGCGACTCGGCGGGGGCGTTTGCGGGCTGCGCGCACGTGTTTGAGGGGGTAGCGGAGAGCGGTGGGCAGGAGCATTTATACATCGAAACGCAGGGCGCCTACGCCTTCCCGACTGAGCTGGGCGGGGTCAAAATCATCTCCTCGACGCAGGGGCCGACGGCCGTGCAGCGCCACTGCGCCGTGGTGCTGGGCATTGGCATGCACCAGATTGAGGTGGACGTGACGCGCCTCGGGGGCGGCTTTGGCGGCAAGGAAGACCAGGCCACGCCCTGGGGCTGCTTGGCCGCGCTGGGCGCTTTTTTGGTGAAGCGGCCCGTCAAGCTCGTGCTCGACCGCATGGCCGACATGCGCATGACCGGCAAGCGCCACCCGTACTCGTCCGACTTTAAAATTGGCCTGAGCCAGGACCTCAAAATCATAGCCTACGAAGTAACTTATTACCAGAATGCGGGCGCCGCCGCCGACCTCTCGCCAGCCGTGCTGGAGCGGACGCTTTTCCATACTACCAACGCGTATTACATCCCCCACGTGACGGCCACGGCCAAGTCGTGCCGCACCAATTTGCCGCCCAATACGGCCTTCCGGGGCTTCGGCGGGCCGCAGGGGATGTTCGTGATGGAGTCGGCCATCACCAAAGCGGCCGAGGCGCTGGGCGTGCTGCCGAGCGAGATTCAGCGGCGCAATCTGCTGCGCGAGGGCGACTTGTTTCCGTACCGCCAGCCGGCCGAAATGTGCCACGCCGAGCAGGCCTGGGACACGGCCGCTAGCCTGTTTGACCTAGCCGGCCAGCGCGCCGAAATAGCCAAATTCAACCAGCAAAACCAGCTCTTTAAAAAGGGTTTGGCGCTGATGCCCATCTGCTTCGGCATCTCGTTCACCAAGACGTTTATGAACCAGACGCGGGCGCTGGTGCATGTCTACACCGACGGCTCGGTGGGCATCAGCACCGGCGCCGTGGAGATGGGGCAGGGCGTGAATACCAAAATCGCGCAGGTGGCGGCCCGCACGCTAGGCATTTCGATTTCGCGCATCAAAATCGAAACTACCAACACCACCCGCGTCGCCAACACCTCGCCCAGCGCCGCTAGCGCCACCGCCGACCTCAACGGCAAGGCCACCGAGCTGGCCTGCCAGGCGCTGCGCGAGCGCCTGCTGCGCCACGCCAGCACCGAGTTTGCGGTCGATTACGAGGGCATCGTTATTGAAAACGAGCAGGTGCTGGCCGCCGGCATTCCGGCCGAAACCACCTGGGAAAAGCTGGTTTCCAGCGCCTTCGTGCGGCGCGTGGCCCTCACCGAGAACGCCCACTACGCTACCCCCGGCGTGCATTTCGACGCCAACACCGAAAGCGGCCACCCCTTCGCCTACCACGTCTACGGCACGGCCCTCACCACGGCCACCGTCGATTGCCTGCGCGGCACCTACACCATCGACAGCGTGCAAATTGCCCACGATTTCGGCCAGAGCTTCAGCCCCGCCATCGACCGCGGGCAGATTGAGGGCGGCGCGGTGCAGGGCATCGGCTGGATGACGCTGGAAGAAGTGAGTTATAATGAAGAGGGTAGGCTACTCAGCAACTCGCTGAATAGCTACAAGATACCCGACCTCTACTCGGTGCCCGCCGTGCTCGACGTGCACTTTCTCGACACGCCCGGCCATCCCAACGCCATCCTGCGCGCCAAGGCCGTGGGCGAGCCGCCGCTGATGTACGGCATTGGCGCGTACTTCGCCCTGCGCGCCGCGTTGCGCGCCTTCCGGCCCGGCGTGGCCCTACCCCTGACCGCTCCGATGACGCCCGAGCGGGTGCTCGGCGGGCTGTACCCGGAGTTTGTGGCGGAAGAAGTAGCTGTAGCTGAGTAAAGTGCTCAAGCAAGAACGTCATGCTGAGCTTGTCGAAGCATCTCGCTCAAATCGTTGATACGGTGCGAGCGAGATGCTTCGACAAGCTCAGCATGACGTTCTTTTTAGCTAAAAATCTTATACCTACGCCTTGCGCCGCCGCCCTTGCAGGATGCGGTAGAACGAGCGCGTCTCAATCTCCTCAATGGTGAGGCCGGTGGGCACGATGTCTTCCTCCGTAAGCGCGCCGCAGTTCAGGGCTTTGAGGAAGAAGTTGAGCAGGCCCTGGCCGGTGGCGGCATCGTCGAAAATATCGCCGGTGAGGGTGGAGATGGCGGCGCGGTCCACGAAGGTTTTGAGGCGGTGCACGGCGCTTTCGTAGGCGCTGAGGAAGAAGTTGTAGGTGGCCGCGTAGCGCATGGGCAGCTGCGCGGGGTTGAGGTCCCAGCCCTGGTAGAGGCCGCCGATGAGCGAGTGCATGGTGTGGTGATAGGCCTGGCGCCAGCCGCTGTGCACGGCCTCCTGGTTTTCGCGCAGCTGCGCAAAGCTCAGGTTATCACCCCGGTGCGGGCCGATGGGCATCACGTTGGTGGCCCCATCGCTGAGCCAGATGCCAGTGCCGCCGAGCGCCACCTTGGTCATGTGGTGGGCAAAGTCGCAGACGGGGTGCGCCATTGTTTGGTACCTGGCCGTGATGCCGGCCGAGGCCGTGTAGTCGTAGGTGCCAAAATGCGCCGCGATGCAGCGCCCCTCACCGGCCCGGATGATGCGCATGAGCGGGCTGCGGCCCTCGTCGTCCATCACAATCTGGGTGGCTTCCACCATCGTTTCCATCTTCAAAGTGCCGGGTGCCAGGTGGTTAGCCTTTTCCAGCAGCTCTAACAGCCGCACCATCGTGGTCATCTGCTCGGGGATGGTCACCTTTGGCAGCATGATGACAAAATGGGGGGGTAGGGCGCCGGCCGTGGCTTCGAGCAGGGTGCTCAGGAAAATGTCGAGGGTGCGCACGCCGCGCGCCTTCAGGTCTTCGGTGAAGGGCTTGATGCGGATGCCGATGAAGGGCGAGAGCGTGCCCTGGGTCATGCCCTTGGCCACTTCGTGGGCGGCCTGCACGGCGGTGGCGTCTTCCTCGGCGTCGGGCCGGTTGCCGAAACCATCCTCAAAATCAATGCGAAAATCCTCCACGGCCTCCGTTTTGAGCTTCTGCACCACCTTGTTGTACACGGTGTGGGCCAGCCAGGCGGGCTCCTGGCGGCGCTGGTCGGCGGGCAGCTTGTCGAGGTAGTCGGTGAGGTCGTGAATGTCTTTTTCGAGGGTAGGCAGGTGCTCGTGGCCAGTTAGCTGGAGCACGCGGGCCAGCTCCACGAAATTGGGGGCGTAGGTCTGGAGGTTGCGCAGGGCAATGTCGCCCATCCGCACGCAGGTGTCGGCCTTGAAAAGGTTGGCGCCGCCGTACACGGTGTGCACGGGTTGGCGGTCGGGCCGGTCGCCGGGGTAGGTGTGCTGAAAGCGCAGGTTAGCCACGCCAAGCTGGTCGAGCAAAGCGGTTTTATCGGTGTCCGAGAGGCTGAGTTTCATGGGGGTAGGATGGTGTAAAACGGAGTGGTACTCCGTTTCCGGGCGGGTAAAAAGAGGCGGGCGGCGCGGGTGCAGAAACGGATTGACACTCCGTTTTACGGTAGCTTCACGAGCCGCGGTAGGTACTGTAGCCGAAGGGATTGAGCAGCAGCGGCACGTGGTAGTGCGACTCGTCGGCCACGGTGAAGCAGATGTCGACGAACGGGTAAAAATGGGCCGATTCGTCGCGCCCGAAGTAATCCTGGGTGAAAAATCGCAGCTTGTACACGCCCCGCGCCAGCACCGTGGTGTGGGGCAGCAAGTCCGGGATGCGGCCGTCGGCGTTGGTCACGCCCCGCGCGATTTCCGGCCAGTCGTGGCCGGCCTGCTCGTGCAGCGCGATAGTGACGCCCGCCGCCGGCCGGCCCTTGGTGGTATCGAGGATATGGGTGGTTATCTGGCTCATGCTAGTAGTTTTCCGAGGCGCAGGCGCGTGATTTTGGCCTGTTCGCCCATTGCAACGCGGATTTCAGCAACTGGCTCATTTGGCAGCCGGGCTTGCAGCAAGGCCAGCATCTCATCGGCCGACTTGCCGGTGGCGCACACAATGAAGATGTAGCCAAACCGGCGCTCGTAAGCCTCGTTGCCCGCCACCAGCGCCGCCAGCGTGGCTTGCGAGGCTTGCTGCACGGCGCCCTGCTCGCCGGCCGCCCAGGTGGCGGTGCTGGCAAATTTCTCCTTCAACGCCCGCACGTCCCCGATTTTGGGGTGGTGCAAAAACGCCTCGCGCCAGTCGGCTTCGGTCAGGCTATACCAAGTGCGCTCGGCGGCTTCGTAGAGCGCCGGTTCTGAGGCGAAGGGGAACTGCTGGTTCAGGGTGGCGACCCAGGCGGTGGCCCCGCAGCAGCTGGCTAGCGCCTCGGCGCGGTCGGCGGGGGGCAGGGCGTTGAGGTCAGCGAGGGTCATTTATTCCGTTGTAAAACTTCAGTAATTCTTCTTTCGCCTTCTCCAATGTCTTTATGAAGTCGTTCAGGTTGACATTGATAGATTCGTGACCTGGATTAATGCGCGGGTCAGCTGAAAAGCAGATATTAAATTCCTCTTTTTCAGTATCAACATGGCAAATGGAAAAATCACCGCAGTACACTTCTGCATGCAAGTATTTAGTATCCGAGTCGCTTGCTAGATAGAAATGGAGCCCCTTAGGTGCCGAGTATTCCATAAACTACAAAAAGATTATACCACCGTTGGAAAGCGGTTCACGTTCTTATAATAGATGTACACCGACGGCTCCTTGCCAATCGAGGCGGCCCACTGCTGGCAGAACGGCGCCATCCAGATGGAATCGCCTTTCTTGACCGGATACCACTGCTGGTCAAGCATGTAGATGGCCTGGCCCTGCAAGTAGAGCAGGCCGTGCTCCATGATGTGCGTCTCCACCATCGGCAGCTGGCCGCCGGGCTGGTAGGTGAAGATGTTGACGGCCATGTCGAAGCCCAGCTCATTGGGCAGCAGCTCCTGGATGCGCAGCGCCTCGTCGTTCAGGTAAACAGGCGCCTTGCTGTCGTCCTTCTCGCCCCAGTGCACGCCCGGCGTGGCGTGGCCCGCCAGCGGCTCATACACCTTGTGGAAAGTGAGCAGCTGCGCGCCGGCCGTGGGGTTTTTGAAGGTATAACCTTGGCCAATAGGTACGTACACGAACTTGCCCGCGGTCAGAATCCGGCTGTCGTCGCCGATGGTGGCCTGCACCTGGCCCTGCACCACGTAGAAAAAAATCTGGCTGGCCTCGGTGCGGCCCGTCAGCTGGCCCGCGTCGGTGAGCGTGACGAGCGTTTGGCACAGCTGCGCGCCCATCTGCTCATTAATGATGACGTTGACGGTGCCGCCCGTCCAGCCGGGCACGTTGCTGTTGATGTAGCCATCGGGTGCGATAATGGCGTGGTTGCGCCGCACGACCGAGCGGGTAATGGAGCCGAGTTCCATGAGGTGAATAATTGCAGGTTAAAGGGAAGAGGAAGGTGTCGTGCTGCGCTCCGCTCAGCATGACGCTTTTATTAGTTCAGCCAAAAATCGCTCGGCCACTGCCAGCGCGGCGGCCACATCGGCCGGCTCCACGTTCTCCAAGGGGTTGTGGCTGATGCCTTTGTAGCAGCGAATAAACGCCATCGTGGCTGGTGCTACGGCCGAGGCGGGCACCGCGTCGTGGCCGGCGCCGCTCACCAGGCGCATCACTTCGTAGCCGCTGGCCGCGATGGCCTGGGCCAGCAGGTTGTTTAGGCCCGCATCGCAGACCACGGGCGCGGTGGCCTGCACCAGCTGCCAACCGAGCCCTACCCCCCGCCGGGCGGCCAGGGCTTCGGCCTGGGCCTGCAAGTCGGCATAGGCGGCCGCCAGCTGGTCGGCGTCGGGGCTGCGCAGGTCGAGGCTGTGGATGACCTGGCCGGGAATAATATTGCTGGCCGCGTGCACTAGGCGCAGCTGGCCCACCGTGGCCACCAGCCCGCGGCCGTGGGCCAGCGCGAAGGCCTCGGTGGCGAGCACAAACTCGGCGGCGGCGGCCAGCGCATCCTGGCGCATGGGCATGGGCACGGTGCCGGCGTGGCCGGCCATGCCCAGCCAGGTCAGCTCCACGCGCTGCTGCCCGGCAATGGCCGTGACCAGCGCCACCGGCTGGTCACTTTCCCAGAGCACCGGGCCCTGCTCGATGTGCAGCTCGAAGTAGCCCAGCCACTCGGCGGGGGGTAGGGCGTCGGCGGCGAGGGCGGCCGGGCTGGGGTCGCCACCCATGTCGGCAATGGCCTGGGCCAGGGTGATGCCGTCGGCATCGGTGCGTTGCAAAAGCGCTGGCTCAAAAGCGCCCGTCACCACCTTGCTGCCCAGGTACGTGGTGTGAAAACGCACGCCTTCCTCGTCGCTGAAGGCAATCAGCTCCAGGTGAAAGGGTAGAGCAATTTGTTGATTGATAATACTTTCTACCAGGTCGAGCCCCATCAGCACGCCCAGGGGGCCGTCGTATTTGCCGGCGTTCACCACCGTGTCGATGTGCGAGGCCAGCACGAAGGTTTTGGCGCCCGGCCGGGGGCTGGCCAGCCGCCCGCGCAGGTTGCCGATGCCATCGAGCCGCGTAGCGAGGCCGGCGGCTTCAAACCAGCCTTGCACGAGGTCGCGGCCCTTTAGAAAAGCCGGCGTGCCAAACCGGCGCGTGACCGTGGCGCCCGTCGCGTCTTCGCTGATGGCGGCCAGCTGCTCGATGCGGGCGAGGATATGGGTAGTGCGGGTCAGGTAATTCATCGTGTAAATATGCGCTCAGCGTACCTCAGTGGGAAATTTCACTTGGAGACGTTCGGGACGTTCCCGCCGAGGGGCGCAGTGGTAAAGCGCTGAGGTGCGCTGAGTTTTTTATCGTGTTAACAGCTGCCCCCGATTCAAATGCAAAAAATCAGGATGCCGAAAAACCTCCTCGCCGGCCAGAAAGGTGTGCGTGACCACGCCCGCCAGCTCGCGGCCCAGGTAGGGCGATACTTTGTGGCGGTGGTGCAGCAGGGCCTCGGTCACGGTGAAGGTAGCGTCGGCGGCCAGCACCAGCAGGTCGGCGTCGTAGCCCTTGGTAAGCTGGCCTTTGCGGTGGCTTTGGCCAATGAGCCGGGCCGGGTTTTGGCTGAGCCAGCGGGCCAGGTCGGGAAGGGTAGCGCCGCGCGCGCGGGCGGCGGTCCAGAGCACGGGTAGGGCCAGCTGGAGCGAAGCAATGCCGCCCCAGGCCGTGGCAAAGTCGCCGCTGGCCAGCTGCTTGAGGCTGGGCGGGGCGGGCGAGTGGTCGGTGGCCACGAAGTCGATGAGGCCGCTTTGGAGCGCCTGCCAGAGCTGCTCGTTGTTGGCCCACTCCCGAATGGGCGGCGCGCACTTAAACTGCGTCTGGCCGTCGGCAATGTCTTCGGCGTTGAAAAAGAGGTAATGCTGGCCGGTTTCCACGGTCAGGGGCAGGCCCTGGGTCTTGGCCTCGGCCAGGAGGGGTAGGGAATCGGCCGACGATAAGTGCACGACGTGGACCGGGCAGCGGTACTCGGCGCAGAGCCGAACCATCAGTTTTATCGCCTCGTCCTCCCAGCTTTTGGGCCGTGAAGCCAGGTAGTTGGGGTAGGCGCGGGTGTCGCCCTGCTTCCACTCATTATTTTCTTCCGACAGCTCGCAGTGCACCAGCAGCGGCAGGCCGTGCCGGGCCAAAATGGGCATCACGCGCCGCAAATCTTCCTCGGTAGCATTCGGAAAATCGTCGATGCCCGAGTGGGTCAGAAATGCCTTAAACCCCAGCACGCCGGCCGCGATAAGCGGCTCGACCTCGGCGGCATTGCCGGGCACGATGCCGCCCCAGAAGCCCACGTTGGTGTGCAGCTGGCCGTGGGTGGCGGCCTGCTTGAGGCGCAGGTTTTGGACCGAAGTCGTGACCGGCGCCGAGTTCAACGGCATGTCTACCAGCGTGGTGAGGCCGCCGGCCAGCGCGGCGCGAGTGCCCGTGTCGAAGCCCTCCCAGTCGGTGCGGCCGGGCTCGTTGAGGTGCACGTGCGGGTCGATGACGCCGGGCAGGATGGCCGCGTTGCCAAAATCGTGCACCGGGCCGGCCACGGGGGCGTCGTAGGGTAGCACGTCGGCCAGGCGGCCGCCTTGCAGCACCAGCAGCGCCGGGCGCTGGCCAGCGGGCGTGACGACAGCCGTACTTTTTAAAAACAACTCAGCCATAACGATAGTGGTTGGCGACTATCTTGCCGCTCTTTTTTTGCCCCGCAATCTACGCGCTATGCCCATCAAACTCGCCGCCAACGCCTACGGCAAAAACGCCGTCAACCTCTCGCGCGTCATTCGCCACGCCGGCCACCACGAGTTTCGGCAGGTGTCGGTGAGCGTGCAATTGACGGGCGACTTCGACGCGGCCCACACCCTGGGCGACAACTCGCTCATCCTGCCCACCGATACCCAGAAAAACACCGTGTATGCGCTCGCTAAAAAGCATTTTACGGGTACTATCGAGGCGTATGGCTTGGTACTGGCCCGGCATTTTATCTCCCGCAATCCGCAGGTGAGCAAGGCCCGCATCGAGCTGGTGGAGCACCTGTGGCAGCGCATGAGCTTCGACGGCGCGGCCCACCCGCACGCCTTCACCGGCGGCGGCTCCGAAAAGCGCCGCGCCGTGGTGGAGCTCCCGGCCGACGGCCCCGCCACCGTGTGGGCCGGCCTCAAGGGCCTGCTGCTGCTCAAAACCGCCGACTCGGGCTTCGTGGGCTACCCCAAAGACGAGTACACGGTGCTGCCCGAAACCACCGACCGCATCCTGGCCACCGAGTGCGAGGCCGAATGGGAATACACCCGCGCCGACCTCGATTTTGAGGCCCTCTACCAGCAGATTCGCACCTCGCTGCTGCGCACGTTTTCCGAGCACCAGAGCCTCTCGGTGCAGCACACGCTCTACGCCATCGGCGAAAAAATATTAGAAGAAACCCCCGAGGTGAAGGAAATCAGCCTCATCATGCCCAACAAGCACCATATTCCCTTCAACCTGGAGCCCTTCGGCCAGCCGAATACCAATGAAGTATTCGTGGCGACCGATGCGCCGTTTGGCTACATCACCGGCACGGTGGTGCGGGGGTAGAATGATAATTTGGGTTGACTAAAATCAAATAGAACGTCATGCTGAGCTTGTCGAAGCATCTCGCTCGTGTCGTTGAACGATGCCCGAACGATGCGAGCGAGATGCTTCGACAAGCTCAGCATGACGTTCTTTTACTGCCTACAACTCCTATGCCCGCCACTCCCCGCGACCTCCCTACCTGGACCCTCGCCGCCGCCGCCCTGCGCGCTGGCCAGCCGGCCGCGCTGCTGTGCGTGGTGCGCAGCGCGGGCAGTAGCCCCGGCCGCCAGGGCTTTAAGATGACCGTGACGGCCGGGGCGGTGGCCGGCTCCATCGGCGGCGGCATTATGGAGCATAAGTGGGTGGAACTGGCCCGCCAGCGCCTGCGCGAAGGCGACCCTACCCCCCTGCTGCGCCCCCAGATTCACCGGCGCGAGGCACCCGCCGACCGCTCGGGCATGATGTGCGCCGGCGAGCAGGAAGTCCTGCTGTGGCCCCTGCGCCCGACCGATTTGCCGGTGGTAGCGGCCATCGAAGCAGCTTTGCAGCGCCTCGGCGGCGGGGTGTGGGAGGTGAGCGAGGCCCACGGCCTGCGGCTTATCAGTGAAAAGCCGGCCGCGTTCTACGCCTACCAGCCCGGCCCGGCCTGGGCCTACCGCGAGCAGCTGGGCTTCCGCGACCAGCTCACCATCGTGGGCGGCGGGCACGTGAGCCTGGCGCTGTCGCAGCTGGCCGCCAATCTGGAGTTTGAGCTAACCGTGCTCGATGACCGCGCCGACCTGCCGACCCTCGACGCCAACCACTACGCCCACCACCGCCGCCGCGTGAGCTACGAAACGCTGGCCATACCCCCCGGCCCGCATCACTACGTGGTGGTGATGACCGTAGGCTACCGCACCGACGCCGTAGTCCTGCGCCGCCTGCTGGGCCACGCCTACCGCTACCTTGGTGTGATGGGCAGCGCCACCAAAGTAGCCGAGCTACGCCGGGTGCTGCTAGAAGAAGGCTTCGATTTGGCTGGTTTGCATGGCCCCATCGGCGTACCGATAAACAGCCGCCTGCCCGAAGAAATCGCGGTGAGTGTGGCAGCGGAGCTAATTCGGGTGCGGAATCAGTAGCGCGAAGTTTCCACTTCGTG
>CAZZWL010000034.1:0-40616 GCA_964657755.1 uncultured Rhodanobacter sp. | reverse complement strand
GACGATTAGGAAAGATTGCCGCGCTTCACTTCGTTGCGCTCGCAATGACAAATGGGGCAGGCTTGTGCAAAAAGCAGCGTGGCGGCATCAGGTAGCCAATCCCTACCCCGCCGCTTATGTACCAACTCGTATTCACCCTGATTTTATGCTGGCTGGCGCTGCCCGTGCTGGCCCAGCAGCAGCTCGCCAAGGCCCGCCAGAGCAGCTACCTCACCAAGATTTTTCGGCTGACTACCGCCCAAGCGCAGCGCCTGTATGAGCGTGGGCTAAAGGCGGCCCGACCCGAGTTTTTTACGGTGCCGGTCGATTCGTTTCCGACCGATAAGCCGGCCTGGCCGCGCCTGCCGTTGGGCTACTACCTGGTGGCCCACACCGAAGGGCCCGAGCTGGTGTACTGGCTGCGCGCCGAAACCTCGCGTACGCTGGAAGTCATTGACAACCAGAGCGACCTGACGCTGGTGGTGCGCGACTCGCTGGGGCAGCTGCTACCCGGCGCGCAGGTGGCGGTGGCAGGTCAGCCCCTGGCCTACGACCCCGCCACCCGCACCTACCGCCGAGCCCGCGCCAGCCGGGCCGGCATCGTGGCCGTGACGGCCGGCGGGCGCACCACCTTTCACCCCTTGGCCCAAACCTACCGCCAGCCGGGCGGCAACTGGCGGCACAGCGGCTGGCTGGCGGCCGGCCGCCGCGTGGTTTTCGGCTGGCCGCTGGGCTACCTCACGGTGCCGGTGTGGCGCACGGCGCACGACCTGCGGCACGCTTCTACCGTGAATACCGGGCTGGTGGGCCTGCTGCGCTCGCCCTTCAGCGAGGACGTGCGCGACGAGCGGCAGAGCCGCCGCGAGCGGCACCACGACCAGCACGAAGAGCAAGCCCAGCGGCGCTGGCTGAGCTACCTAATTGTCAGCCAGCCGCGCTACCGGCCCGCCCACGACACCCTGCGCCTGAAGGCGCGGGTGCTGCGGCGCGGCAGCGGCCGGCCCAGCACCAAGCCCCTGACGCTGTGGCTGAGCGGCGGCGGCCTGAGCAAGCGCAAGCGCCTGGCCACCCTGCGCCCGGTACGCCCCGGCTCTTACGAATATGCCCTACCCCTCACCGACACGCTGGGCCTGCGCGTGGGCACCACCGCCAACCTGGTGCTGGAAGACGCCCACGAGCAAACCGTGGCCGAAGGCGACTTTCGTTTTGAAGACTATGAGCTGAATAACAATCAGTTTACGCTGCGGATGCTGGAGAAGGAGCCCCGGCGCGGGCAGCCCCAGGCGGCCTTTATGCGGGGCAGCGACGCCAGTGAACTGAACCTGCTCGATGCGCAAGTGCGGCTGGCGGTGGTGCCCACCAGCGGGCCGCGCCGGGTGCTGGGCCGGCGGCTGTTTGTGCCCGATACGCTCTGGGTGCACACCCAGGCGCTCGACCCGGTGGGTGAAACCCGCGTGGATTTGCCGGCCCGCATTTTTCCGCGCGCTGACTTCAGCTACGAGGTGCGGGCCGAGTTTCGGACTACTGACAACGAGCGGCACGTGAAAACCGTCGGCCTACCCTATCAGCTTGACCCCGGCCGGCTGCACCTGACGGTGCGCGGCGACTCGGTGCACCTGCGCTACGACTCGCTGGGCATTGACCGGCCTCACCGCGCCAAGCTCGATATTGCCAGGGCCGGCACCGCGCCCGGCGACAGTGCGTATTTCCGGCGCGGCCTCGTGCGCCTACCCCTCGACTTGCCGCTGAACCCGCAGGCGGCCAGCTACTGGCTGCACGACGGAGCCGGCCGCAGCGCCCGCCACGACCTGAGCGCCAACAACGCCGACCTCACGCTCGGCTCGGACCGCACCGCCGACTCGCTGCGGCTGGCCGTGGCTAATCCGCACCGCCTACCCTTCTGGTACTACGTGTACCGGGGCAATGAACTGCGCGACCGCGGCTACGCCACTGATTACCAGCTAGCTGTTAAGGAAACTAATGCGGCTACCTGGCACGTATCGCTGCACTACGTGTGGGGCGGGCAGCTGCGCGACGCGGAGTATTCGGTGGGGCCGGTGCCGCGCCAGCTGCGCATTGCCACCGAGCAGCCCGCCGTGGCCTACCCCGGCCAGCGCCTGCACCTGGGCTTCCGGGTCACGGACGAGCGCGGCCAGCCCGTGCCCGACGCCGACCTCACGGCCTACGCTTATACCAGCAAGTTTGAGCGCGGCAGCCTGCCCGAGCTGCCCGTGACGGCGCCGCCGGTGGCGGGCCGGCTGGCGCGCCAGCGCTTCGCCCTTACCCCTGGTTTCAGCCACTACGCTACTGAGCGGCAGCGGCTGGCCTGGCAGCAGTGGCGGCACCAGTTGGGGCTCGATTCGCTGCAATTCTACCACTTTTTGTACCCGGCGGGCGGCGCGTTTTATACGTACCAACCGGCGCCGGGCGGGCTCACACAGGTGGCGGCGTTCGTGGTCGATTCGGGCCGGGTGCAGGCGCCCATTGCGGTGTACGTGGATGGCCAGCCGACTTATATTCACGACATCAACCAGGGCCAGCCCTACGTGGCCGTGGCCGACAGCGGCCACCACACACTCAGCATTCGCACCGCGGACCGGCTCATTACCCTGCGCGACGTGTACCTGCGGGCCCAGCACAAACTCACGCTGAGCCTCGACCCCAACCAGCCCTGCGCCGAGCTGACCGTAGAAAAGCGCCCCCTTACCCTGCTGCCCGCCGAGCTGCTGGCCCTGCGCCGCACGCTGGTGCCCATCATGGGCCGCGGGCCTTCGACGCTGCGCCAGGGCAATGTATTGCGCCCGGTGGCGCCGAGCTATTATGCGGCGGGCATTGCCCTGGCGGGGCCTTTTCAGCCCGATTCGGTGCTGCTGCGGCCCCTGCGCGACGAGCAGCAGGAGGGCGGGCGGCGCAAGTTTTTGTTTGAGCCGTTGTACAGCTACCAGTTCGGCCCCAGCCTGATAAAGCTGACGTGCCTCGACCCGGCGCGCCTGGGCGACCTCAACGGGTCGGGCCTACCCACCCAGCTGCCGCTGGGTGATTTTGCCTACACCGAAGCCGCGCTGCGCCCCTGGCTGTATGAGCGCGCGACTTACGAGCAAGCCACCTCGAAAACGACTTCGAAAGGCAAAAAGCTCAGAACCAGCCGCCGCGTTAGTCCCTACCCCCTTCGCTACCGCGAAGCCCCCAAATTGACTTTCCCGAGCCAAACGCTGGCCGGCCAGGGCCGCCTGGAACTGCTGCTGCCCGATAGCCTGGCCCGGCCGCTCTATACGCTGCTCACGCGGCCCGACCAGCCCAAGTTTCGGCGCTTACAGCCCGCCTACCCCCTGCTGCACGGCCTGCCGCCCGGCCGCTACCGCGTGGCGGTGCTGCTGGCTGATAGCAGCTACCTGGTCCCTACCGAAACGGTGCTGGTAGAAGCTAATGGCCAGACGTACTACCGCCTGCGGGCGGCCGACCGCCGGCCGGCCGGGCCGCTCAGCCACCGCATCAACCAGTGGCTGTGGCGCTTGTCACCGCTGGTGCGGGTGTCGGTAGTGGCCCCGCCGCGCCGTGAAATCAGGGTGGAGCAGCCCGGCGGGCGGCGGGCTAATACCCGGCAGGTGCGCGGCCGCGTGGTGGACCGCACCACCGAGGAGGGCCTGCCCGGTGTGACGGTGCTGGTGAAAGGTACCGACAACGGCACCTCCACGACGGCAGATGGCAGCTTCGCGCTGGCAGTGCGATTTGAGGCCCAAACGCTGGTTTTTTCGTCCGTGGGCTATACCACGCAGGAGCAGGGCATTGACTACCGCAACCAGCTGGACGTGGCGTTGAGTGCATCGACAGAATCCCTTTCGGAGGTGGTTGTGGTGGGCTACGGAACGCAACGCCGCAGCGACCTAACGGGCAGCGTGAGCTCGGTGGTAGGGTATAGTCTGCAAGGGCGGGCGGCGGGTGTGAGCATCAGCGGCGCGCCGGCCAATGTGCTCATCCGGGGTAATGCCTCGGTAACGGCCGGCGGGCAGCCGCTCTACGTCGTGAACGGCCAACTATTTACGGGCCAGTTGGCTGACATCAGCCCGGCCGATATTCTGGACATGAAAGTGCTGAAAGGCACTGAAGCCACCGCGCTCTACGGGTCGCGGGCCAGCGCGGGCGTGGTGCTCATCACCCTGAAAAATGGGGTCGTATTGGCCCATTCGCCGGCCAGCAGCCCAGTTGACTTGCTGCTCGCCGCCGACCAGCCCGGTGGCGACCCGCGCCTGGCGCTGCGCCGCCACTTCCGCGACCAGGCCTGGTGGCGCCCTACCCTCCTCACCGACGCCCAAGGCCGCGCCCACACCGACGTGGTGCTGCCCGACGACGTGACGAGCTGGGACACCTTCGTGGTGGGCTCCGACAACCACGGGCGGATGGGCGGCAGCACCGGGCGGGTGCGGGCATTTAAGTCGCTGATGGCCACGCTGGCCGTGCCGCGCTTCCTGGTGGCCGGCGACCGGGTACAGGTGCTCGGCAAGGCGCTAAACTACCTGCCCGACACGGCGCAGCTGACCACGACCTTCCGGGTGGGCGGGCAAGTAGTGCGCCGCCAAGCGCGCCGCGTGGGCTCGTCGTTTATTGATACGCTGAGCGTGACGGCCCCGGCAACGGCCGACTCGGTGCAGCTAACGTTTGGCCTAGAGCAAGCCAGCGGCTACGCCGACGGCGAGCAGCGCAGCTTGCCGGTACTACCGGTGGGCACCCGCGAGCGCGTGGGCACCTACGCCGTGCTCGCTGAGGCCGACACGACCATCACCCTACCCCTCGACCCGAGCCTGGGGCCCGCCACTGTGCGTGTGGAAAGCGACGCGCTGCCCGCATTATTATCGGAGATTCAGCACTTGCAGCAGTATGCTTACTTGTGCAACGAGCAGGCCGCCTCGCGCCTGCTGGGGCTGCTGCTGGAGCAGCGCATCCGGCAGCAGCAGGGGGTAGCATTCAAGGGGCAGAAGGCGGTTAACTTTCTCATTAAGAAGCTACTCGATGGCCGCCACCAGCCCGAGGGCATCTGGGGCACCTGGCCGACGTCGGATATCAGCCCCTGGGCTACCGTACACGTGGTGGAGGCGCTGCTGGCCGCCGAGAAGCTGGGCTACGCCGTGCCGCTCGACCGCAGCCAGCTGACCGCCTACCTCCTGCACGAGCTGGATGAAAGCCTCAGCCTCCCTACCCCCACCCAGCACTACTACGGCCACTTTGCGGCCGACGACGACCAAATTCGCCTGCTGAAGCTGCTGCACGAGCTCGGCGCCGCGGCGCCCTACGGCGTCTACCTGCGCCGCGTGGAGGCCGCCGCCCCGCGCCGCCCGGCCCTCGACCGCTACCTGGCCCTCACCGAATTGCGCCAGCAGCTAGGCCTGTCGTACCAGCTCGACACGCTGCGGCGCTACCGCCAGCGCACCGAGCTGGGCGGCGTGTACTACGCCGACACGCTGCACTACAGCACCTATTACCGCTACCTGCTCTCCAACCGGGTGGGCGCTACGCTGCTGGCGTATAAGCTATTGCGGCAGCAGGGCGGGCACGCGGCCGAGCTGGCGCGCATCCGCACGTTTTTGCTGGGGCTGCGGGGCGGGGGCTACTGGGGCAGCACCTACGAAACGGCCCAAATTCTGGCCACCATCGGCCCCGATTTGCTGGTGCCGGGCACGGGCCGGGCGGCGCAGGTGCAGCTCAGCGGCAGCCCGGCGCTACCGGCGGGGCCGGTTACGCAGTTTCCGCTGGCGCTCACGCTGCCCGCCGGCACGGGGTCGCTCACGCTGCGCAAGCAGGGCGGCCTGCCCGTGTACGCCACGGCGTACCAGACGCGTTGGGACCCTACCCCCGCCGCCGTGGCCAAGCCCTTCACCGTGACGACTACCCTGGCGGGCCAGGCGGGTAGCCGCGTGGCCCTACCCGCCGGCAAACCCGCGGAGCTGGTAGTGACGGTGGACGTGCAGGCCGAGGCCCGCTACGTAGTGTTGGAGGTACCCATTCCGGCCGGCTGCTCCTACGGCGACCCGGCGGCGGCTACGTATGGCGAGGTGCACCGCGAGTATCTCAAGCACCAGGCTGGCATTTTTATCGACCGGCTGCCGGTGGGTAGGCACACGTTTCGGGTGGCCCTGCAGCCGCGCTACCGGGGCAGCTACACCCTCAACCCGGCCAAGGCCGAGCTGGTGTATTTCCCGACGAAGTTTGGGCGGACTGATGGTAAGCGGGTGATAATTAAGTAAGTTATCAGTAATCGAAAGAACGTCATTCCGAGCTTGCCGAGGAATCTCGGAATGACGTTCTTTTTTACTCATTACTCCGCCACGTGAAACAGGGCCTTGACGGCCGTCACGAAGAAGTTGACCCCGATGGCCAGCGTGAGAAAGCCCATGACGCGGGCCAGCGCGGCCATGCCCGGCCGGCCCAGGAAGCGCGTGAGCCGCAGCGACGACACCAGGATGAGAAACGCCGCCGCCGCCACCAGCCCAAAACCCAGCACCGTGAAGAGCTTATCAGCCACCGACGGGCGGATGAAGCCGATGCAGAGCGCCATCGAGCCCGGCCCCGAGAGCATGGGCATGGCCAGCGGCGTGAAGCTAATATCGTCTTTCCGCATACTTTCTTCGAGCGCCGCCGGACCCACGCGGTCGCGGTTGGCGCCCGGCGTCAGCAGGTCGAAGGCCGAGCGCATAAGCAGGATGCCGCCCGCAATGCGCAGGTGCTGAATATTGATACCGAAGAAGTTAAGAATATACTGCCCCCCAAAAAACGCCACCGACAAAATGGCCACCATGTAGAGGCACGCGCGCAGGGCGGTGGCCGTGCGCTCGGAGTTGCTGTCGCTGTCGGTCAGGGTCAGAAACACCGGCATGGCGCCGAACGGATTGACGACGGAAAAGAGCGTGGTGAAGGTGAGAATCAGGACTGCCATACCGCAAAGGTATTGGCCGGGTAATTGAAGGCGGGCCGGAGAGCGGGATAGTTGCCCCCAACTTCATCCTTTCTTTATCATCTTTACCGCCTTATCTGCCCACCGCCTACTTTCACCGCGTGCCCACTTTCTATCTTCTACTGCACGGCCTGGGGCTGCTGCTGGGTGGCGCGGGCCTGCTGGCCACGCTGCTACCCCTGCTTCGACAAACGGCCTGGTGGATTCGCGTGTGCGACTTCCCGCGCCTCCAGATTGTGGCGGGGCTGCTGCTGAGCCTACTGCTGCTCTCGCTGCCCGGCCAACGGCTCTGGCTGGCGCACTCGCCAGCGGTGCTGGCCGCGCTGGGGGTAGCGGTAGCCTACCAGGCCAGCCGCGTGTGGCCCTACACGCCCCTGCACCGCAAGCAGGTGCAGGATAGCCAGCGCCCCCCCGACGACCCCAACCACCTCAGCCTGCTCGTGACCAACGTGCTGATGTACAACCGCGATGCCTCACGCTGCCTGGGCGTTATTCGCGAAAAGCAGCCCGATATCGTGCTGGCCGTCGAAACCGATGACTGGTGGCTGAGCCAATTGCAAGGCCTTGCCCAAGACTACCCCCACACCTGCCACGCGCCCCTGCCCAACACCTACGGGATGCTGGTTTTTTCGCGCCTACCCCTGCTGCACAAGGAGATACAGTTCATTCTTGACTCCGGCATTCCGTCGTTTCACGGGCGGGTGCGGCTGCCCAGCGGCGTCGAGGCCAACCTGCACTTCGTGCACCCCAAGCCGCCGGCGCCCCAGGAATCAAAAACCAGCACCCGGCGCGACGCGGAGCTGCTGCTGGTGGGCCGCGCCATTCAGGCGCACGACGGGCCAACCATCGTGGCCGGCGACCTCAACGACGTGGCCTGGTCGCACACTTCCGAGCTGTTTCGGCGGCTGGCGCGGCTGCTCGACCCGCGCGTGGGCCGCGGCCTGCTACCCACTTTCCACGCCGACTACAAGCTGCTGCGCTGGCCGCTCGACCACGTGTTTCACTCGGCGCACTTCCGTCTGCAGCGTATCGAGCGCCTGCCGCACATTGGTTCCGACCACTACCCCATCTTCATTCGCCTAAGCTACGAGCCCCAGGGCTGGCAGCGCCAGGAGGCCGAGCTGGAAGCCGCCGATGCGGAGGACCGCCTCGAAGCCCGCGCAAAAATTCAGGAAGCAGCGCTGGAAGAACTGGCTTAGGTGCTCGCTCACAACCAAATGGCCCGGCTCACTACCTTTTGTGGATAGTGGGCCGGGCCATCTGGGTTATACTCCGCTACGGTAGCCGCTTTGATTTTACCAGGACTTACGTAGTTAGGTGGCTAACAAGCAACGGCTTATAATTTTAAAATCTCTGCCAAACGACTAACAATTACCTACTTAACTACCCAACTGCGTAAGTTTTATTTACAATGCTTGGGGAACTGGCTTGGCAATTTTACCGCGCGAGTCAGCCTCCACTGGCGGAGCCACCTTGGCGCGGCTGGCCACGGGCAGGGGCACCCGCCGGATAAGGGTGCTGAGGCGGCCGCGGGCGTTGCGCACGATTGGGTGCAGGCGCAGCGTCACGCGTTGGCGGCGCAGGTCGCCAAAACCCAGCGCGAAGTTGCGCAGGGCCGGTAGAGCGTCGGTACCGAGCACCTTATAGGTATTTAGCTCGAAGCTGAAAGGCACGCGCACCGAATCGCGGGGGGATAATTCCAGGGCGAGCGGCAGGCGGCCCGCCCCCAGCTCTTTGTTATCAATCAGCACCGTGTAGTCGAGGCCGGTAATCGTCGTGGGCTCTAAGTTGGGGTTGTAAGCGTTGAGCTGCAAGCGCATTTTCAAAGGCAGATTCTTGTTGACATAGCCATCGATGAGCTGGTTGCGGCGGGGCAGGTCAACATCGGCCGGGGTGCGCAGGGCTAGCACATCGAGCGTGCCCAGGCTAGCCTGTTCCACGGCCCGCACGTTCAGGCGCGGCTCCCCGCCGGGTGCACCGTCCTGACGGGTTTCGCGCAGGGTGCAGCCAGTAGCCAGCAGTAAGCCCGAGACTGGCAGCAGCAGCGCAAAGCGGCGAATGAATAACCTAAAATTGGGCATGTCTGGACCTACGTGGCGCCGTAGCTGATTGGTTGGCAAAACAAGGGAATAAAAACCATGCCGGGCACCAGTTTTCGCCAGACTATTAGTTGGGCGGGTCACAAGCCCCTTTTCACTTGGCAAAGCGGGGTAGGCATAGCGTTCTTTTTCCATAAGCGGTGCATAAGCTAACTCACTATAGTAGTAGCATCATTAGCCGGCTGCGAGCTGCTCATGGCCAGAACGGGCTGCTTATTACAGGCCGGTAATTATTGGGCAAGTTACATATTCTTCATCCGTCTTTAAAGAGCTGACATAAAAAATATACAAGCTAACGAAAAGGTAATTTTTTGCTCTAATTACTTTAAACCAGCATTTTATAAATTTTATAACCAGAAAATATTTGTTAAATATACCATAAAATCCTAAATACATGCAAAGACTTTCCCTTGGATTAACATTATTTCTCATGGCCCGGCGGGCAGTAGTCAGTACATTAAAGGTATTTATTCCTCATTTTATTGCATTAAGTCAGATAATAACCTGGGCCCTACCCCCGGCCGGCTGGCCGAAGCCTACGGGCGCGGCAGCAGGCACACAAAAAAGGCCGGAAGCTTTCGCTCCTGGCCTTCCTTGCGTACTGCGCCGATTGAATCAGTGAAATCAACTCAATCTGCGAGAATCTGCGATTTATTTGCCATCTACTTCTTCGTAGTCCACGTCCGTGACCTGGTCGCCGGCGGGCTGGCCCTGGGGCTGACCATTTTGACCATCGGCGCCGGGGAAACCCTGGCCGCCGGGCTGGCCACCCTGGGCACCTGCGGCAGCATACATCTCCTGCGAAGCGGCTTCCCAGGCCTTGTTGAGGGCCGCGACGCCGGCATCAACTCCGTTGAGGTCTTTGCTTTCGTGGGCTTTCTTGAGGTCGGCGAGGGCACCTTCGACGGCGATTTTGTTGCCGCCGCTCAGCTTGTCGCCAAACTCCTTTAACTGCTTCTCGGTCTGGAAAATGAGCGAGTCAGCGTCGTTCATTTTCTTGATGCGCTCGGCTTCGACTTTGTCGGCTTCGGCGTTGGCGGTGGCTTCGGTGCGCATCCGCTCAATGTCGGCGTCGCTGAGGCCGCTGCTGGCTTCGATGCGGATTTTCTGCTCCTTGCCGGTGCCTTTGTCCTTGGCCGTCACGTTCAGAATGCCGTTGGCATCAATGTCGAAGATTACCTCAATCTGCGGCACACCGCGCGGGGCGGGCGGAATGCTGTCGAGGTGAAACTTGCCGATGGTGCGGTTCTGGCTGGCCAGCGGGCGCTCGCCTTGCAACACATGGATTTCTACCGAAGGCTGCGAGTCCGAAGCCGTCGAGAACGTCTCCGATTTCTTGGTCGGAATAGTCGTGTTCGACTCGATGAGCTTGGTCATCACGCCGCCCATCGTCTCAATACCGAGCGAAAGCGGAGTCACGTCGAGCAGCAGCACGTCCTTCACTTCGCCGGTGAGCACGCCGCCCTGGATGGCCGCGCCGATGGCCACCACCTCGTCGGGGTTTACGCCCTTCGAAGGCTTCTTACCAAAGAACTTCTCTACTTCTTCCTGAATGCGCGGAATGCGCGTCGAGCCCCCCACGAGGATAACTTCGTCTACTTGCGCGGCCGAGAGGCCGGCGTCCGACAGCGCCTTTTTGCAGGGCTCCATCGAGCGGCGCACGAGGCTGTCGCTCAGCTGCTCAAACTTGGCGCGGCTCAGCTTTACTACCAGGTGCTTGGGGCCCGAAGCCGTAGCCGTGATGTAGGGCAGGTTGATTTCGGTTTCGTTGGAGCTCGAGAGCTCAATCTTGGCTTTTTCGGCGGCTTCCTTCAGGCGCTGAAGGGCCATTGCGTCGTTGCGCAGGTCGAGGCCTTCGTTTTCGCTCTTGAACTGGTCGGCCAGGAAGTCGATGATAACCTGGTCGAAGTCGTCGCCACCGAGGTGGGTGTCGCCGTTGGTGCTCAGCACCTCAAATACGCCGTCACCAAGCTCCAGGATGGAGATATCGAAGGTGCCGCCGCCGAGGTCATACACGGCAATTTTCTGGTCCTTGTGCTTCTTATCCAGGCCGTAGGCCAGGGCCGCCGCCGTTGGCTCGTTTATAATGCGCTTCACGTCGAGGCCCGCGATGGCGCCGGCTTCCTTGGTAGCCTGGCGCTGGGCGTCGTTGAAGTAAGCGGGCACCGTGATAACGGCTTCGGTCACGGGCTGGCCCAGGTAGTCTTCGGCTGTCTGCTTCATCTTCTGCAGAATCATGGCCGAAATTTCCTGGGGCGTGTAGTTGCGGTCGCCGATTTTGACGGCTACCGTGTTGTTGGCGCCGGGCGTGAGGTCGTAGGCCACGTACTTGCTCTCGGCCGAAACCTCGGAGAACTGGCGGCCCATGAAGCGCTTGATGCTGGCAATCGTGTTCTTGGGGTTGGTAACGGCCTGACGCTTGGCCGGGTCGCCGACCTTACGCTCACCCTTGCCGTTGTCGAGGAAAGCGACAATCGAGGGGGTAGTGCGGCGGCCTTCGGAGTTGGGGATAACAACCGGCTCGTTGCCTTCCATTACGGCGACGCACGAGTTGGTGGTGCCCAAGTCAATACCGATGATTTTGCCCATAATACTGGTGGGTGCTAAGATTAAAAGAGAGAGGGGTGTCTTGGTTGGGGTAACGGCGACGCGGCCGTTGCGGGCCTTATCACAAGGGCCGTACCAGCCCCGTTTTTCTGCCACAATGGCGGTTGCCACCGGCCTACGCTGCCAGCCCGGCCGGCCCGGAGGGTACCGCCGGGGGTAGTACTGCCGTCTTTGCAGCCCTACCCCCGGCAATCGCACTCACCCTAAGCTGGCTAACCAGTGGCTGCTATAGTAATTAATTGAGATAATGTATTGACTTTAAACGAAAAGCATTTATTATTTAGGGCGTGTGCCGTAGTCTGGCTTTACTTTGTTTTCTGAATAATCTCACCCACTTTTTAATTTTATTCTATTTCAATAATGAAAAAAACTCTCCTCGCCGCGCTTGCCTCCCTCACGGTGGCCACTGCCTGCAAAAAGGACGACACGACCACCCCGGCTGTAACTACGATGCAGGTTTCGGGCACGCTGGCTGGCGCTAATGAAGTGCCCACCATAACGCCCGTGGCAGGGGCCAACGGCAGCTTCACCGGCACCTACGACCCCAGCACCAAAACGCTGAGCTACACGCTGACCTTCGCCGGCCTGTCGGGCAACGCTACGGCCGCCCATCTGCACTATGGCGACGCCAAGCATAGCGGCAGCGTGTGGCTGCCTTTCTCCAACGTGCCGGCCGCCACCAGCGGCACCGTTACCGGAACCGCTATCCTGACTACCACCGCCGCCACGTCTACCTCGAAGGCCGCTTCGCAGCCCGACTCGCTGACGATGGGCCACGTGTACGCTAACGTGCACACGGCGAATAATCCGGGTGGTGAAATCCGCGCTACAGTAGTGGTGAAGTAGATTGTTACGCCCGCAGGCATTAGCAAGCACGAGCCGGCCGCTGTCTTAGCGGCCGGCTCGTTGCGTTTAGGCTGGCGCGTAGCAACTTTGCGCGGCGGGCGGCATCTTTGCTTCCTACCCCCCTCCTACCCCTTCGCCCTTTAGTTTTTGTTGAATGAAGCTTCTTTCTGCTGCGCTGCTGCCGGGCTGCCTGCTGCTGGCCCTGGCGGCTCAGGCCCAGGCCCCTACTACCCCCACGGCCGCGCCCAACGCGCCCTACCAGCCCTCGGCCACCAAGACCAACGACCTGGTGCACACCCGGTTGGCCGTGCGCTTCGACTACGCCAAGCGCTACCTCTACGGGCAGGAATGGGTGACGCTGAAGCCCCACGCCTACGCCACCGACACGCTGCGGCTCGACGCGCAGGGCATGGATATCAAGAGCGTGGCCATTATGAGCGGCGGGGCGCAGCAGCCGCTGAAGTTCGACTACGCCGATAAGAACAATCTGCGCATCAACCTGGACCGCCTCTACAAGCCGGGCGAGGAGTATATGGTGTACATTGAGTACACGGCCAAGCCCGACGAGCTGCAAGTGAAAGGCTCGCAGGCTATTACCGATGCCAAGGGCCTGTACTTTATCAACCCCGACAGCACGGTGAAAGGTAAGCCGGTGCAAGTCTGGACGCAGGGCGAGACGCAAAGCTCGTCGGCCTGGTTTCCGACCATCGACCGGCCTAACCAGAAGACGACCGAGGAAATTGCGATGACCGTGCCGGCCAAGTACGTGACGCTCTCCAACGGCAAGCTGGTGAGCCAGAAGCCCGCCGGCCCCGGCCTGCGCACCGATACCTGGAAAATGGACCTGCCCCACGCGCCCTACCTGTTTATGATGGCCGTGGGCGACTTCAAAATCTACAAGGATACCTGGCGCGGCAAGGAGGTTAATTACTACCTGGAGCCCAAGTACGCGCCCTTCGCCAAGCAGATTTTTGGCAATACGCCCGACATGCTGGAGTTTTTCTCGACCCGGCTGGGCGTCGAGTTTCCGTGGAATAAGTATAGCCAAATCGTGGCCCGCGACTACGTGAGCGGTGCGATGGAAAACACCACCGCCACGCTGCACGGCGAGCAGGTGCAGATGACGGACCGCGAGCTACTAGACCGCACCTACGACCAGGAATCGGTGATTGCGCACGAGCTGTTTCACCAATGGTTCGGCGACTACGTCACGGCCGAGTCGTGGTCCAATATCACGGTGAATGAGTCGATGGCTGACTTTTCGGAGTCGCTCTACGCCGAGCATAAGTATGGCCAGGACGAGGCCGATGCCCACAATTACCGCTACCGCCAGAGCTACCTGGCCAGCCCGCGCGACGCCACCAAGAACCTGGTGCGCTTTCACTACAACAACCGCGAGGACGTGTTTGACCTGGTGAGCTACCAGAAGGGCGGCGCCATTGTGCAGATGCTGCGCACCTACCTGGGCGACGATATCTTTTTCGCCGGCTTGCAGAAGTACCTTACCGACAACAAGTTCGGCAACGGCGAAGCCCACCAGATGCGCCTGGCCATGGAAGCCGTGTCGGGCCAGGACCTGAACTGGTTCTACAACCAGTGGTACTACGGCAGCGGCAGCCCCACCGTGAGCATCGACTACGCCTGGGACGCGGGCAGCAAAACCCAGAGTGTTACTATTAAGCAGACGCAGCCGGGCGAGCCGTTTCGGCTGCCGCTGGCCATCGACTACTACGTGGGGGGTAGGGCCCGGCGCCAGCGCGTGACTATGACTGAAGCCACCCAGACGTTCACCATGCCCCTGGCCGCCCGGCCCGAGCTGGTGAACGTGGACGCCGAGAAATTCACCCTCTGGCAAAAAACCGATAACAAGCCCCTGGCCGAGTACGCCTACCAGTACGCCCACGCCCCGCTCTACGTGGACCGCCGCGAGGCCCTCGACGCCGCCCTGGCCCAGCAAGCCAGCAGCCCCGCCGCCCGCGCCGTGGTGCTGGCCGCCCTCAAAGACAAGTTCTACGGGCTGCGCATCGCGGCCATTCAGGGCCTGAAGCTCGACGACAAAGCCGTGGCCAAAGCCGCCGCCCCCACCCTGCGCCAGCTCGCCGCCACCGAGGCCGACACCCACGTGCGCGCCGCCGCGCTGCTGGCCCTGGGCGAATTGAAAGACAAGAAGGACGCCAAAACCCTGACGGCCGCGCTCGGCAGCCAGTCCTACGGCATCCAGGGCGCGAGCTTGCAGGCCTTGGGTGAGATTGACGCCCCCTCGGCGCTGGCCCGCGCCAAAACCCTGGAACAAGAGCCGCACCTGGCGGCGGCCGTCACCGGCGTATATGCCGCGCACGGCGGCCCCGAGCAGTGGACCTACATGCGTACCACCTATGATGCCGCCACCGGCCGCAGCCGTTACGGCCTCATTGCGCCGATGGTGCAGATGCTGGGCCGCCTCGACGACCCCACCGCCTTTGGCGAAGACGTGGACCGCCTGCAAAAACTTGCGATGACGCCGCAGCTGCGCGCCTACGGCTTCGACAAGCGCATGATTGAGGCACTGCAAAAAGGCGCGGCGGCCCAATCCGGCGCGCACGCGGCCCAAAACCAGGCCACGGCCGCCGCCGCCGTGCAGGCCATTCAGGCGGCCAAGTAGGGCGTTTGGCCTAAAGAGAGGGGGTAGGGAAACGCCAGGGCGGCGCTTCCCTACCCCCTCTCTTTTGCGTGAGCTTCACATGAGGCATGCTCCCACGTTGAACTATCCCGGCGGGTGGCGCGTCGGGAGGGCTATGCGCAAGACCACTCCGCTGGTGCTGGCCGCCCTGCTCGTAGGCCGCCTCACCCCCGCCCTGGCCCAAAACACCCTGGATGAAAACAACGAAAACGCGGCCACGCCTTTCGTGCAGCACCTGCGGCCCGACCGCCCCGGCCAGACTATCACGACTGGCGTGCTGCGGCCGGGGGAGTTTCAGCTCGAAACCGGCTGGCAGCGGTTCACTCCCAAAGGGGGGGTAGGGAATAACAGCCAAGCCACCACCCTGCGCATCGGCTTTTTCAACAGCCTGGAGCTGCGCATTACGCAGCCCTACGTGTTTGGCACGCCCGGCACTGCGGCCATAATGGGCGAAAACCCCGCGAGGCGCACCGACTCGGTGGGCTGGGCGCCCCTCACGGTGGGCACCAAGCTGATGCTGACGCCCGACCGGGCCAGCCGCTTCCAGGTGGCGCTGCTGGCCGAGGTTTCGGTACCCAACACCGGCCAGAATGGCCTGCGCCGCAGCACCTGGGCCCCCGCCGGCCGCCTGCTCGTGAGCCAGCAGCTGGGCCGCCGCGCCGCCCTCGAAGGCAATTTCGGCTTCGTGCAGAGCGGCCTCACCCTGACGGATATCTTCAACGGGCAAATTGGCGGGCAGTACATCGGCTCGCTGGCCCTCACGGCGCCCCTCACCAACCAGGCCGGCTACTTCGTGGAAGCCTACGGCCGCGGCCGCGACGACCTGACGACGGGGGCCACCGCGGGCCTCTACTATCGCCCCTGGACGGGCCTGCGCTTCGATGCCACGGTGGGGCGCGTGCTCGGCGGCGTGAGCGCCGGAGCCACCACCGTGGGGGTAGGCCTGGGCCTGCGGCTGGGCGGCAACAGCGGCAACTAACCGCTGGCTACCCGGCAATATATCACTGGGTTATTATCTTGAATATCAGCCCGTAAAGTCTATTCGTAATTGCAAAAAGCTCGTCTTTAGTCGCGCATTATGCCACTAAGAGCCGGCTCGTA
Source organism: uncultured Rhodanobacter sp. (assembly GCA_964657755.1). Lineage (GTDB taxonomy): Bacteria > Bacteroidota > Bacteroidia > Cytophagales > Hymenobacteraceae > Hymenobacter. The sequence continues at coordinate 24,379 of CAZZWL010000034.1, read as the reverse complement.
ACGTATAGGGGCGGGCCGGCTTCTTTATTCGGCTTTTCCACATGCGTCTTTCCGCCCTTTTTCTGCCCTGCCTGCTCGTTGCCGCAGCCGCCTGCCAGCGCCCGACCGACCGCGGCAATACCGCGCCGCCCGTTACGAACATTACCCCCGATGCCTCGCTGCGCGACACGCGCTGGGTGTTGCGCCAGCTCTCCAGCCAGCCCCTGCACGAAACCTTCCCCGAAGGCCAGGAGCCTTTCCTCTTTATCAGCGCGGCGGGCACGGCCGAAGGGTTGGGGGGTTGCAATCGCTTTCGGGCGGGCCTGAAGCCGGTGGAGAACGATGGGGAGCTGCAATTTGCGCCCCTCCTGAGCACCCGCATGGCTTGCCCCTCGCTCACTACCGAACAAAGCTTTACCCAGGCCCTGGAAGCTACCCGCGCCTACCGCATCACCGGTAACGCCTTGATGCTCTACGGCAACTCGGAGCGCACCGGCGAGCCGCTGGCACAACTAGAGGCCGTGCATTTGCGCTAGCCGGCGCTATCTTTCGGGGGCCACGCGGGTGGGCGTTTGCTGACCCGCCACCATACCCTTCGCGCTCTGCGCAATGGCTTGGATAACGGCCGTCATGTTCACCAAATCGAGGCTACTCACTTCGTCATCCACGCTGTGGTAGAGCTTGTCGGTCGGAATCTGGTCGGTACTGATGGTGTGGGCCGGCACGCCCAGGCGCGCCAGCGTGGCGTTGTCGGAGCGGTAAAACAGGTTCTGCTCGGGGTAGGGGTCGGGCTCAAACCTGAATTTTGTGCCTTGCAGGTTCGCTTGCAGCAGCTTGCCAAAATCTGACCGGTCGTAGCCCGTGATAAACGCCGTATTCGGCCCAAACTTAGCCGGTTTGCCAATCATCTCGATGTTGAACATCGCCGTCAGGTCCTTCGGGTCAAGCTGCTTAGAGAAATAGGTAGAGCCAAAGCCCCCGATTTCTTCCCCCGTAAAGGCCGCGAACAGCAGCGGCCGGGCGTTGTCGTCGCGCTTCTTAAAATATTCGGCCAGGGCCACCACGGCCGTAGTGCCGCTGGCGTCATCGTCGGCCCCATTGGCGATGGAATCGCCCGCCGTGGGCTTGAGGATACCCAGGTGGTCGTAGTGCCCCGAAAAAATAATGTTCTCGTGGGTGCGGTCCGCGCCGTGGCCGGGCAGGTAGCCCACCACGTTGCGCAGCGTCAGCGTTTTAGTAGCGGCGGCGGCGGCCACCCTAAACGTCGGGGCCACGCCCACCTTTGCCGGCGCCAGCACCCACACCGCCGAATGCGGGTTGGGCGCAGAGCTGAGCCGCAGGCGCGCGCCCTGCCGGCGCTCAGCAGCCAGGTTGGCAAATGCCGCCGCGAGGGCGGGCTGAAATACCACCAGCACGTTTTTTTCGGGCCGGAAGATATCCTGCAGGTGCGGCCTGATATCTTCCACTGCCTCCAGCACCACTACTTTCACGCTGTCTTTTTCGGTCCAGCTCAGCTGCGGCTGGCTGGTGAGGGCCAGCACCTGGCCCGCGGGCACGGGGGCGTCGTTGAGCGTTACGGCCAGGCTTGTCACCGCCGTTTCATAGGCCGGAAACTCCTGCATGAAGCCCGTGGCGCCGGGTAGGGGCCGCAGGCCGATGCGCGTGAACTCAGCGGCCAGAAACTCGGCGGCTTTCAGGTTGCCGGGCCCGCCGGTGGGCCGGCCCTGCATGTCGTCGGCGGCCAGGGTCGTGAGCACCCGCCGCACGGTGCTCTTGGACACCTGCTGCGCGGCGGCTGGCCCACTGGCGCCCGCCAGAGCACCCAGCAATAGTAGCCTGACAATTGATTTACAGGGAGCTAGCATATCGGCTTACTTTCCAGAAACAGTGAGCACAGGGTCGACCATGGCCATCGCCGCCGCAAAATCAGCCTCCGAGCTAAGGCTACCCTTGCGCGCTTTCAGCGCGGCCAGGGCCGCTGGCTGGCTGGCCAGCGCTTGCTCCAGGCTGGCGCGCTTCAGCTTGAGCGGGGTGAAGTGGCCATCGGCGGGCCAGCGCAGGTAGTAGTGCGTCTGCTCCACGAGCACGCTCATCGTATTATTTGAGGCGTAGGAGCCATTATCAACCGACTGCTTGGTAATCTCTTTGCGCACAAACTTGAGCAGCTGGGCGTGCGGCCCATCAAAAAGCACCTCGCCGCAGCTACCCCCTTCGGCGGGGAGGGCCGCCGAGGAGTAGCACAGGAAACGGCGCGCGGGGCTGGTAATAGTCAGATTAAACTCGCGGACTTGGTTCAGAGGCACTACCACCGAATCGCCCTTGGGCCGGCGCACCCGCAGCTCCTGCCGGTACACGTCGTATTTCAGCGGCGTGGCAATGGGCTGGGTGGAGGCGCTGAGCAGAATAGTACCTGGCAACCAAGCAGCTAGCAAAAACGGGCTACCTTGCAGCGTATTAGCTTCGGCCGGTACCATCGCGTAGCCATTGTTGAAATTACTACTCCGGTCACGGGCAAGCTCCGAGTTTTGGGCGTAGCCCAGCAGCGGCAGTGCACACCCCAGAGCCAGGCTGGCACCAGTAAAAAATGAGCGAGTACTAATCATAAATACAAGTATAAGGGGTAGCCTACTTTTCCGTAGTTAGTCGCTCAGTTAACGCTATGCCACCGTCAGCACCAGGTCGTCGGCTTGCACGCGGGCACCCTCGCCCAGGGCCAGAGTACCCACCGTGAGGTCGTCGGGCGCGGTGATAGTGGTTTCCATCTTCATCGCCTCAATTACAAACAGCGGCGCGTTTTTGGCCACCTGCTGGCCGGCCTCTACCAGCACTTTGCTCAGCATACCTTGCAGGGGGGCGGCAATCTGCTTGGGATTGGCGCGGTCGGCCTTTTGGTTGTGCACGGTTTTGACTTCCACGTGCCGGTCGCGCACTTCCAGGTTGCGGGTCTGGCCATTGAGGGCAAAAAATATGGTGCGCATTCCCTCTTCATTCACCGGGCCGATGGACTGCAAGCGGATGATAATCGTCTTGCCCCGCGCGATGGTGATGATGGTTTCCTCGCCTTCCTTGAGGCCAAAGAAAAAGACGGGGGTAGGCACCCGGCTCACGTCGCCGTAGTCCTGCCGAAACTTCCAGTAGTCAGCAAACACCTTGGGGTAGAGCAGGCTAGAGAGCAAGTCGGTGAACTGCGCGTACGGATGCTCCTTCTCAAAGGCGGTCCATTCCTGGTCAAAATCAATGGGCGCCAGGTGGTCATTGGGCCGGTCGGTGAAGGCCGGCTCGCCCTTGAGCACCACGCGCTGCATATCGGCGGGCCAGCCGCCCAGCGGCTGGCCAATGTCGCCGCGCAGCAGCTCGCGCACCGACTCCGGAAAGCTCAGGCCCTCGCCCCGGCTGATGACTTCCTCGGGCGTCAACTTATTGGAAACCATGAACAAAGCCAGGTCGCCCACCACTTTCGACGATGGCGTCACCTTCGGAATATCGCCCAATAGCTGGTTGGCGTCGTGAAAGCGCTGCTTCACTTCCTCAAACTTGTCGAGCAGGCCCAGCGCCGCCGCCTGGGGCCGCAGGTTGGAGTACTGCCCGCCCGGAATCTCGTGCTCGAATACCTCGGCCGTGCCCGCCAGCAGGCCCGATTCGAAGGGGTAGTACTGCTCGCGCAGCGCCTCCCAATAGTCGCTAAACTCGTTGAGGCTGTGCTGGTTGAACTCGCGGTGGCGGGGCGTGTGGCGCAGCATTTCGACCAGCGAATTGAAGTTGGGCTGCGAGGTGAGGCCCGAGAGGCCACCCAGCGCCACATCAATCACGTGCACGCCCGCCTCCACGGCCTTGAGGTAGGTGGCGGGCTGAAGGCTGCTGGTGTCGTGGGTGTGCAGGTGAATGGGGATTTTCACCGTTTCGAGCAGCGCCGGAATCAGCTCGGCCGCCGCGTAGGGCTTCAGCAAGCCCGCCATGTCCTTAATGCAGAGGATGTGCGAGCCGGCGTCTTCCAGTTGCTTGGCCAGCGTGAGGTAGTACTGGAGGTTGTACTTGGGCCGGCTGGGGTCCAGGATGTCGCCGGTGTAGCAGATGCTGCCCTCGGCCAGGCCGGTCGTCTGCTTGCGCACAAAATTGATGCAGGCCTCCATGCCCTTCATCCAGTTCAGCGAATCAAAAACGCGGAAAATATCCACGCCCTTGGCGCCCGCTTCGGCCACGAAGCGCTCGGTCAGGTTATCAGGGTAGGCCTTGTAGCCCACGCCGTTGGCCCCGCGAATGAGCATTTGCAGCAGAATATTGGGCACCGCCTCGCGCAGCCGGGTGAGGCGCGCCCAGGGGTCTTCGTGCAAAAAGCGCAGCGCCACGTCAAACGTAGCCCCGCCCCACACTTCCAGCGAGAAGGTTTGGGGGTGCTGGCGGGCGTAGCGGTCGGCCACCTTTAGCATGTCGATGGTGCGCATGCGGGTGGCCAGTAAGCTCTGGTGGGCGTCGCGCAGCGTGGTGTCGGTGTAGTGAATGAGCGGCTCGGCGCGCAGCCACTGGCTGAATTTTTCGGGGCCCAGCTCCTGCAATTTCTGCTTGGTGCCGGCGGGGGGGGGTAGGGTGCAGTCGGCGGCGGGTAGCGGGGCGGGGCGCACCTGGCGGCGCTCGTCCACGCGGCCATCCACATCGGGGTTACCATTAATAACGACCTCGCCGATGTAGTGCAACAGGCGCGTGGCCCGGTCGAGCCGGGTCTTAAACTGCAGCAGGTCCGGGTTATCCTTGATAAAGTCAACCGTGGCGTGCCCAGCCTGAAACTCGGGATTGCGCACGATATTCTGCAGGAACTGCATATTCGTCTTCACCCCGCGCACCCGAAACTCGTCCAGGGTGCGCAGCATTTTCTGGGCCGCGCCGGCCAGCGTGGGCGCGTGCGCCGACACCTTCACCAGCAGCGAGTCAAAAAACGGCGATATTATAGCCCCTTGGTAAACAGAGCCCTGGTCGAGCCGAATGCCGAAGCCGCCCGCCGAGCGGTAGGCCACGATGGTGCCGTAGTCGGGCTTGAAGTCGTTGGTCGCGTCCTCCGTTGTGATGCGGCACTGCACGGCCACGCCCATGCGCGGCACTACCACGTCGGGCCCCAGCCCAATTTCGGGCGATTCGAGGGGGTAGCCCGAGGCAATATAAATCTGGGTTTTTACGATGTCCACGCCCGTTATCATCTCAGTCACCGTGTGCTCGACCTGAATGCGGGGGTTGACCTCAATAAAATAAATGCGGTCCAGCTCCGGGTTCACCAGAAATTCGACCGTGCCCACGTTGTCGTAGCCCACGGCCTGGCCGATTTTCAAGGCGTACTCATACAGCCGGCTGCGCAGCGAATCGGTCAAATCGACGGCCGGCGCTACCTCCACCACCTTTTGAAAGCGGCGCTGCACCGAGCAGTCGCGCTCGTAGAGGTGCGTGAGGTGCCCGTGCTGGTCGCCCACCAGCTGCACCTCAATGTGCTTGGGCCGCTCCACGAATTTCTCCAGAAATACCGTGTCGTCGCCAAAGGCATTGAGCGCCTCGTTGCGCGCCTCGAAGAAACCCTTGCGCAGCTGCTCGTCGTCGCGAATCACGCGCATGCCCCTACCCCCCCCGCCCGAGGCGGCCTTCAGCATCACGGGATAGCCGATGCGGTGCGCCTCCGTCAGGGCCACCTCCTCGTCCACCAAATCGGCCTCGCTGCTCTCAATCAGCGGCACTTCGCACTTCAAAGCCACCGCTTTAGCAGCCACTTTATCGCCGAGCGCTTCCATCACCTCGGGGCGCGGGCCCACGAAAATAATGCCCTCTTCGCGGCAGCGCCGGGCCAGGTTGGCATTCTCACTCAAGAAGCCATAGCCGGGGTGAATGGCCTGCACGCCGTTCTCCTTCGCCACCGCAATAATGGCCTCAATATCCAGGTAAGGGCGCAGCGGCTCATCGTCGCGGCCAATCTGGTAGGCCTCGTCGGCCTTGTAGCGGTGCAGCGAGTTGCGGTCCTCGTAGGTATAGATGCCGACTGTGGAGATGCCCAGCTCGGAGGCGGCGCGGAACACGCGGATGGCTATTTCGCCGCGGTTGGCAACGAGCAGCTTCGTGATTTTCATACGGGTTTCGGGAGAAAGTAGCAGCAGTTTGGCGGCTAAGCTACGCCGTGGGCTGCAAGCTTCCTACCCCCCCTACTCCGCCGCAACGCCACCCACCCAAGGCAGCCGCGCCCGCACCTGCTGCACGCGCGTGCTTAGCTCGGCCAGCCCCGGCTGGTGCACGCTGCCCAGGTGCGTGGTGGCAAATTCTTTGTGCGGCACGTAGGTACCGGCATCCACGGCCTGCCCTACTTGCTTATACGCATCCCGAAAAGGCACGCCCTGCTGAATTAATTGGTTGATATTTTCCACCGAAAAAATAGCGTCATATTTCGGCTGGTTAATCACGCCCGGCACCACTTGCAACTCGGGCACCGCAAAAAGCAGAATATCCAGAATATTCGCAAACTGCACCATTGGCCGGAATAATATCTCCTTCAAAATTTGAAAATCGCGGTGGTATCCGCTAGGCAGGTTATTGACGGTGAGAATAATATCATTCGGCAACGCCTGCAGCCGGTTGCAATGCGCCCGCACCAGTTCAAATACGTCGGGGTTTTTTTTGTGCGGCATAATGCTGGAGCCGGTCGTAAATTCCTTGGGTAGCTTCACGAAGCCCAAATCCTGGCTGTTGTACAGTACTAGGTCATACGCTAATTTGCTCAGCGTGCCCGCCACACCCGCGATGGCAAAAGCCAGCGTTTTTTCCGTTTTGCCGCGCAGCATCTGCGCGCCCACCGCGCTGATGGCCACGTTACTAAAGCCCATTTCGCGCGTCGTCTGCTCGCGGTCGATGCCGAAGCTGCTGCCGAAACCCGCACCCGAACCCAGCGGGTTGTGGTCGGCCACGGTGTGCGCGGCTTCCAGCAAGCTCATGTCGAGCAATAAATGCTCAGCATACGCCCCAAACCACAATCCGAAACTGCTTGGCATGGCGGCCTGAAAATGCGTGTAGCCGGGCAGCAGGTCATTCTTATATTTCTCGCCTTGCCGAATTAATAAGTCGGCTAATTCCAGAATTTTTGCCCCAATTTTCTCGGTGTAATCCTTGATAAATAATTGAATAGCCGTCAAAACCTGGTCGTTGCGCGAGCGCGCCGTATGGATTTTCTTGCCCGCGTCGCCAAATTTATCAGTCAGGTAATATTCAATTTTGGAGTGCACGTCCTCAAATTCCGGCTCAATCACGAACGTGCCGTTTTCAACCTGCGCCAGCAGCTCATCCAAGCCCGTAAGTAATTGACTCTCTTCTTCTTTAGAAATCAAGCCAATACTAGCCAGCATCTTCGCCTGCGCCTTGGAGGATTGCATATCAAACTGCGCCAAATACATATCCAGCTCGCGGTCCTGCCCTACCGTGAATTGCTCAATTTTATCATTGACGGAGAAGCCTTTTTCCCAGATTTTCATAACGCAAGGTTTCGCAAGGTTAAAAGAGGTTTCGCAAGGTTTCGCTAAGGCTTAAAGCAGGCGTTACAATTGCGAAACCTCTTTTAACCTTGCGAAACCTTGCGCTTAAAAATCAGTCAGCAATTTAATATAATCCACAATGCCGCTGCGAATTTCGCTCAGCAAAATATACTCGTCCGGCGCGTGCGAGCGGGCGCTATCGCCCGGCCCCATTTTCAACGTATCAAACCGCATCAGCGCTTGGTCGGAGAGCGTGGGCGAGCCGTAGGTTTGCTTACCCATCGCCACCACCTGGCGCACAATCGGGTGCGTCAACGCCAACCCCGACGACTGCAAATGCGTGGAGCGCGGCGTGATGTCGGCTTGCACATGCGCCCGCACCGTGGCTAGCACTTCCTCGTTCGAGTAACACTCATTGGTGCGAATATCCACCACGTAGTGGCACTCGTCGGGCACCACGTTGTGCTGGGTTCCCGCGCTGATTTGCGTCACCGTCATTTTTACGGGCCCAAGTAGCTCTGACACCCGCGAGAACTGATAAGTACGCAGCCAGGCAATATCATCCAGCGCTTTATAAAGCGCGTTATCACCTTCGTCGCGGGCGGCGTGGCCGGTGCGACCACGCGCCACGCCATCGAGCACCAGCAAACCTTTCTCGGCCACGGCGGCCTGCATACCGGTGGGTTCACCCACAATGCCGAGGTCAATTTTACCTAATTCAGGCAGAATACTTTTAATGCCTTTTGCGCCCGATATTTCCTCCTCGGCCGTGATGGCGCAGATTAAATTAAACGTCGTATTTCGCTCGTAAAAATACCGGAATACCGCCAGCAAACTCACCGCCGACGCGCCCGCGTCGTTGCTACCTAGGCCCGTCAATTTATCGCCTTCCAGCACCGCACCGAAGGGCGGGTACGTCCAGGCCACGCCGGGCTTCACGGTGTCGTGGTGCGAGTTTAATAAAATAGTGGGTTTTTGCACGTCAAACTGACGGCTCACGGCCCACACGTTATTACCTTGCCGCCGGGCCGGGATACCGTGTTGCGCCAGGAAACCCAGAAGAATATCGGCCGTACCAGCTTCTTCCCGCGAAAACGAAGGCGTTTGAATTAACTGCTTCAGCAACGCAATCGCATCATCGCTCAGCTGCGTAATTAATTCAGGCATAGCACCGTGCGCAAGTCAGCATTAATATGCAGGGCGTGGCCAATAACCACTTTCGCCACGCCCTGGTTAAGCGCCACAAAGGCATTTTCGAGCTTTGGCAGCATCCCATCGGCAATAATTCCTTGCTGTTTTAATACAGCATATGCAGCTTGATTAATTTCGGGAATAACTGAATTTTCATCGGCTATATCACGCAGCACACCATTTTTCTCGAAGCAATAATGCAGCGTTACGGCGTATTCAATGGCCAGCGCCACGGCTACGGCCGAAGCAATAGTATCGGCGTTGGTATTTAATAGCTGGCCCTGCCCATCGTGAATAATGGGACATAGCACAGGCGTTATGCCGGCTTCTAGCAAGCTTTTTAGCAAGCCATTATCTACACTGGCCGGCGTAAGGTCACCCACAAAGCCGTAATCAACGTCCTTCACCGGGCGCTTGTGACCCTGAATTACGTTGCCGTCGGCCCCGCTCAGGCCGAGCGCGTTTACGCCCAGCTTTTGTAATTCGGCTACTACCTGCTTATTAATTTTGCCGGCGTAAAACATCGTCACGATGTCGAGCGTGGCGGCGTCGGTGATACGGCGGCCATTCACGAGTTGTGGCTGCATCCCCAGCTCGCGCATCAAGGTGCTGGCCCCTTTGCCGCCACCGTGCACCAAAATGCGGGGACCATCAGCCTGAGCCAATAAGGCCAGAAATTTGGTCAGTTCAGCGGCATCGTCAATAATGCCGCCCCCGATTTTATAAATAGTTACTACCGGCTTGTTCATAATTTATTCATCGCCAATCTCTACCCTGCTGGCGAAAAAAAACGCTTTTCCTATTGCGGGCAAAAGTAGGAACTTTTACCTTTGTGGCTTCATTATGGCCCCCGGTTTGCTAGCTCATTGGCTGGCCCCCGGCTGTTTTATCGCAATGACTTACTTGGTTCGCGCCACTTTTCAGCTTTCTGCCCCGACCCTTTTGGGTGGCAAAGGCGTGCGCCCACTGGTTAGTGAGTTGCTGCGACGACCCTAGCCGGCTTCAACCGCCGGGTGCTGGCTGCGCGCTAGCTTCGCTGAGCCACCGCTAACGCGCTCAGCTACTTACCGATAGATTTCGGGTTTTCTGCCGCTAACTCGCGTGGTGCGAGGGCCGGTAAACTGCGTCTCTTTCCTAAGTCTTTCCTCCTTACTAATGACAATACGGGTTGCGACAGCAGCAGACGCGCAGTACGCGGACTTGCTGTGTCAGTGGTACATCGAATCGGCCAAGCAGCGGGGCACCGGTATCGCCAAGCGCGAGCCGGAGTACGTGAAATCTAAAATGCTGCAAGGCAACGCCGTAATTGCGTTTGTGGACGACGAGCTAGCGGGTTTTTGCTATATCGAAACCTTCGAAAGCGGCAAGTTCGTGGCCAATTCGGGCCTCGTCGTGAATGCCGAGCTACGCAAGCACGGCCTGGGCCGCGCCATCAAGCGGGCGGTATTTCGGCTCTCGCGCACTAAGTATCCGGAGGCCAAGATTTTCGGTATAACCACCAGCCTGGCGGTGATGAAAATCAACAGCGACCTGGGTTATAAGCCGGTGACTTTCTCGGAGTTAACCACTAGTGAAGACTTCTGGAAAGGCTGCAAAAGCTGCAAAAACTTTGGCATTCTGATGGAAAACGAGCGCAAAATGTGCCTTTGCACGGGCATGGTCTTCGAAGATATCACCGCACCGCTGCCCGAAGAAGATGCGCCGGAAGAGTTGTAGAACGGATTGGCACTCCGTTTTTCGCCAAGGCGTTTATTAGCTTTATACTCAACGACTAACAACGATTAACGGAGCATCATTCCGTTTTACAGACCATGAAGAAAAAGGCAATTGTAGCGTATAGCGGTGGGCTTGACACCTCGTACTGCGTCGTTAATCTTTCGCGGGAGCATGACCTGGAGATTCACACTGTTATCGTGAACTCGGGCGGTTTTTCGGCTGAGGAATTGGTCTCCATCGAGAAGCGCGCTTACGAGCTGGGCTCGGTGAAGCACGAGGTGATTGACATTACGGAGCGCTACTACCACGATTGCCTGCGCTACCTGCTGTTTGGCAACGTGTTGAAGAACGACACCTACCCGCTGAGCGTGAGCGCCGAGCGCATGTTTCAGGCCCTCGCCATTGCCGAGTATGCCAAGCGCGAAAACGCCGAATACATTGTACACGGCAGCACCGGGGCCGGCAACGACCAGGTGCGTTTCGACGTGGCCTTCGCCGTAATCGCGCCCGATGTGGAAATCATTACCCCCATCCGCGACCAGAAATTGTCGCGCCAGCAGGAAATCCAATACTTGCAGGACCAGGGCTTCGAGATGAGCTGGGAAAAGGCCAAATACTCCATCAACCGGGGCATTTGGGGTACCAGCGTGGGCGGCGTCGAAACACTGACCTCGCGCCAGGCCCTACCCGAGAGCGCCTACCCCACCCAGCTTTCCAAAACCGAGCCCACCCAGCTGGAAATCACCTTCGAGCAGGGCGAGCCCGTGGCGCTGAATGGCCAGCGCATGGATGCCGTGTCGCTTATTCAACAGGTCAACGAAATTGCAGGCGCTTACGCCATTGGCCGCGACACGCACGTGGGCGATACCATTTTGGGCATCAAGGGCCGCGTGGGCTTCGAGGCACCAGCGGCGCTGCTGCTCATCAAGGCGCACCACTTGCTGGAGAAGCACACGCTTTCGCGCTGGCAACAGCTTAATAAAGAGCCCATTGCCACCTGGTACGGCACGCTGCTGCACGAGGCGCAATACCTCGACCCGGTAATGCGCGATTTTGAGGCGTTTTTGGTATCGTCGCAGGAGCGCGTGACGGGCACGGTGTTCGTGGAGCTACGGCCCTATCACTTTGAACTACTCGGCATTGAGTCGAAATACGACATGATGCAGTCGAAGGTGGCGACGTATGGCGAGGAGAACAACGCCTGGGATTCGCGCGACGCGCGGGGCTTCATTAAGATTTTTGGGAATCAGTTGAAGATTCACGCTAGCCTCAACGAGTAACCTCACCCCCTAGCCCCCTCTCCTTTGGGAGAGGGGGGACTAGTTCTAGTTTTTAGTTTTAGCTTTTAATCCCGCGCCGCCGTGGCTCCCCCTCTCCCCAAGGAGAGGGGGCCGGGGGGTGAGGTTGAACGTGGAGGGCGACTTAGTTATGAAAAACTCAAGAATCATCGCCGGCATCGTAGGTGGCGCGGGCTACACGGCCGGCGAGCTGGTGCGCCTGCTGCTGCACCACCCGGCCGTGACCATCGGGGCCGTCGTCAGCTCGACGCAGGCCGGGCAGCCGCTGCATACCGTGCACGATGACCTGCTGGGCGATACCGACCTCACGTTTGCCAGCGAGCTGGCCGGCGACGAGGACGTGGTGTTCCTGTGCCTCGGCCACGGCAACTCCCGCGAGTGGCTGCTGAAAACGGCCCTACCCCCCACCACGAAGGTCATTGACCTGAGCAATGATTTTCGCCTGGCGGCCGACCGCGAGGTGGCGGGCCGGCGCTTCGTGTACGGCTTACCGGAAGCCAACCGGGCGCAGATTCGCGGGGCCGACAGCATTGCCAATCCGGGCTGCTTTGCCTCGGCTATTCAGCTGGCGCTGCTGCCGCTGGCGGCGGCCGGGCAACTGCGGGAGGCGGTGCACGTGTCGGCCATCACGGGCAGCACGGGCGCGGGCCGGGGCTTGGTCGAAACCACGGGCTACACCTGGCGCACGGGCAATATTTCGATTTATAAGCCCTTCACCCACCAGCATTTAGGCGAGATTGGCGAAACGCTGGCTAGACTGCAAGGCAGCTTCGGGCAGCCGATAAATTTCATTCCCTACCGGGGCAATTTCACGCGGGGCATCTTCGCGTCGGTTTATACCACTTGCGTCCTGATAATACCCGAAGTACAAAAGCTGTACTCCGACTATTATCAGGACGCGCCCTTTACGGTGGTTTCGGACAAGGAAATCCATCTGAAACAGGTAGTTAACACCAATAAATGTCTGCTTCACGTGGAGAAGCACGGCAACCAACTACTCATTACTTCGGCCTTGGATAACTTGCTGAAAGGCGCGTCGGGGCAGGCGGTGCAGAATATGAATTTGCTGTTTGGGTTGGAGGAAACGATGGGGTTGGGGATAAAGGCTTCGTTTTTTTAGGCTGCTGTGTGAAGAATTAGCCAAAGTAGCATCATGCCAAACGAAGCCCTTTTGCCTCAATTAGCAACCTGATACTATGAAAACTTGTGCTGCTACTGCTTTGCTGTTTCTCTGCTCTTTAGTGCAGGCTTTTTCACAACCTAAGCAATGTTACTCTTACGACTACCTGAAGGCCGAAAAAGCAATATGGACTTACCTACTGCGGAAAGATAATTTTGAAGTTTTTTCGGATGACTTGTCTGGCCACGAGGTGTTCAATGACAAGCAAGAATTATATCGTAAAGGCACGGTTATTCCAATTCCTGTCTTACGCTTCGAACCTAGTACAGCAGTAAATGGCGAAATCTTGCAACTAAACAGTCTTTTTACAACTGACTATTCGCACTTCATTGCATTTTTAATGAATCGGGAAGAGTTGGCAAATATTATCATATCTTCTCCACAGTACCCTAACTCTAAGCGCATTGAGAGTATGGGGACGACTGACCCGGCGACAGCAGCTAGCGTCTATGGCCTTTTTAAAAACAAAAAAATTTGCTTTTTCTACGATGCTCCGCGTTTCCGTTACGCATACTTTGAGAATAATAATTACGTCTACTACGACATAGAAAAAAAGGTAATGATTACGTTAAGCGCCCGCGATTATGTGGCCGATTATAAAAGATATTTTAACCTCAAGTAGCCCAGATAAAACCATGAACCTCTTCGACGTTTATCCGCTGGTGGACATCACCCCCGTTCGGGCGCTGGGCGCGACGCTCTGGGACGAGAACGGCCAGGAATACCTGGATTTTTACGGCGGCCACGCCGTGATTTCCATTGGCCACAGCCACCCGCACTACGTGCAGCGCTTGCAGGAGCAGGTAGCCACGATAGGATTCTACTCGAACTCGGTGAAAATCCCGATTCAGGGCGAGCTGGCGGCTAAGCTGGGCGAGCTGTCGGGCTACCCCGACTACACGCTGTTTCTGTGCAACTCGGGGGCCGAGGCCAATGAGAATGCACTCAAGCTGGCCTCGTTTCACACCGGTAAAAAACGCGTAATTGCCTTCAAGGGTGCGTTTCACGGCCGCACGTCGGGAGCCGTGGCGACGACCGATAATCCTAAAATCGTGGCCCCGTTTAATGCGGGCCACCTGGTTTCTTTCTTAGAATACGACCTGCAAGCGGTGATAGAAGTGCTACGCGGCGGCGACGTATGCGCGGTCATCGTGGAGCCGATTCAGGGGGTAGGCGGGGTTATTAGCCCGCCCGACGATTTTCTGGTGGGTCTTTCGCTGGTCTGCGGGGCGCACGGGGCCCTGTTGATTGCCGACGAAGTGCAGAGCGGCTACGGCCGCAGCGGCAAGTTTTTCGCGCACCAGCACGCAGGTATTCGGCCAGACATCATCACCACGGCCAAGGGCATGGGCAACGGCTTCCCGATTGGCGGCGTACTGATTTCGCCCAAGTTTAAGGCGTCGTATGGCTTGCTGGGCACCACGTTTGGCGGCAACCACCTGGCTTGCGCGGCGGGCCTGGCGGTGCTCGAAGTGCTGGAGCAGGAAAACCTGGTGGCCCACGCGGCCGAGCTGGGCGCCTACATCATGCAGGAGTTGCGGGCGCACAGCCAGGCCACGGTGGTGCGCGGGCGCGGGCTGATGATAGGCGTGAAGTACGATTTCCCCGTTAAAGAGCTGCGTGACAAGCTCATGTTCGAGCATCATATCTTCGTAGGCAACGCCAGCGACCCGAATGTGCTACGCTTATTGCCGCCGCTGAACATCACAAAGGCCGAAGCTGACCTATTTTTGCAGGCGCTGTATGCGCTGGAGCCGGCTAAGGTTACGGTTGATAATACGGTGGTCGAACAGGATTAATAGAAGGTCATGCAGCGTATTTGCGCAGCAAACAGAGCCGAAGCATTCCGCTCGCTAACGTTAGGGTCCCCAACCCAACGATGCGAGCGAGGTGCTTCGTTTTTGTATGACGACCAGCCACAACACACGACAAGCAACTTACTTAACGCGACACGCGGAGCACCCCTCCGTTTTACACATACTCAACAAGCGTGGAAAATACGAAGCTGGTAAAACTGGTATTAGCCGACGGTACCGAAATTGAAGGCAAGTCGTTTGGGGCCTACACGGCGTCGGCGGGCGAGGTCGTGTTCAGCACGGCTATGACGGGCTACCCCGAAAACCTGACCGACCCCTCCTTCCGGGGCCAGATTCTGGTGCTCACCTACCCCATGGTGGGCAACTACGGCGTGCCGATGGAGCAGATTGAGCAGGATATTTCGAGCGCCCTCGAATCGAGCCAAGTGCATATTTCGGGCCTCGTGGTGTCGTATTATTCGGAAGAGTACAACCACTGGAACGCCTCGCAAAGCCTGAGCGAGTGGCTGGCCGCGCACGATATTCCGGGCATCTACGACGTAGATACGCGCTTCTTAACCAAAAAGCTGCGCGAAGAAGGCGCGATGCTCGGCAAAATCGTGACGCCCGACCACGACATTCCGCTGCACGACCCCAACGAGGACAACCTCGTGGCCCAGGTGAGCGTGGACGGCGTGAAGCGCTACGGCAGCGGCAAGCACAAAATCGTGCTGGTCGATTGCGGCGTGAAAAACAACATCATCCGCTGCCTGCTGGAGCGCGACGTGGAGCTAACCCGCGTGCCCTGGGACTACGATTTCAACCAGCTCGACTACGACGGCCTCTTCCTGAGCAACGGCCCCGGCGACCCCACCACCTGCGAAAAAACCATCGGCCACCTGCGCACCGCGCTGGCCGGCGACAAGCCGATTTTTGGCATCTGCCTGGGCATTCAGCTCATGGGCCTGGCCTGCGGGGGCAGCACCTACAAGCTGAAATACGGCCACCGCAGCCACAACCAGCCCGTGCGCCAACTAGGCACCAACAAGTGCTACGTAACCTCGCAAAACCACGGTTTCGCAGTGGATATGAAGAACCTGCCCGCCGACTGGGAAGGCTTGTTTGAGAACCTGAACGACGGCACCTGCGAGGGCATCCGCCACAAAACCAAGCCGTTCTTCGCGGTTCAGTTTCACCCCGAAGCCGCCGGCGGGCCAGTTGATACGGAGTATCTGTTTGACGACTTTTTGGCTTCGGTGGAGAAGTATAAGGCGGAGCAGGCAACAGCATAGACAGAAGCAACAAGTAACGTCATGCTAAGCGGCGTGCAGCATCTCTAACGCATTGTTGAAAAGCGTAATGACAGCACACGAAAATCTTGCAATTAGCCGAATAATCAACTACGAGGTAGTTAAGCAGCATTTTGGTTATTGGCCAGATTTTCATGACGCTGAAATAACCAAGGTAACTTTTGAATCTCACTCCACTGGACGTTATTCAGTTGCCTTAACCATTGCTGCTTTTGAAATGACAAATGAGCTTGATAAGCAGGGCTATTACAAGCTAATAAAGCACTGCAACGTTGAGCTTCAATTCATCGGTATTCAAGAGCTAAAGTTCAATGGCTTCGACCATCAAAATGTCATTTTTGATTTAGCATTTGAAGAGAGCGACAGGTATATCAAATGCACCTTAGACTCGTCCAATGGATTAGAATCTTTTGTGGTGGTTGCTGAAGAGGTGTTTGTTTTGAGCTTAGTACCAACCGAACCCATTCCTAGGGAGCCACTTATTGACACTAATTCAGTGGACATGTTGGATGCTAAAAACATATTCATCGCAAGCGAAGACTTGCTACGCAATTTCGATTGGTCTGATTGGATTTATGTCGGCTTGAACCATGAACAAGCTAGTGAATACAAAGCAGATACGGTAGCAGAATACGCTAACAGCCTCTTTGATGAAATAGAGGTTTATCTTGTCATAGGTCGTCATGATTCACACCTAACGACCTTGAGCGAAGCACTAGGACAAGTGAGCACTCTTCTGAAAAGCATGGACGTGCTTATCTGCAACAAAGAATTTTCTAAGGCCATGCGCTTTAGAATGGTTGGTGTCATGTCTTATGGACAGAAACGCAATTAATTTTTACACTCGCTTCCTTCTCACTTTGAAGGCTTTAAGCAACCAATGAAAGACATCAAGAAAGTACTGGTTCTCGGCTCGGGCGCTCTGAAAATCGGCGAGGCGGGCGAATTTGACTATTCCGGTTCGCAGGCGCTGAAGGCGCTGAAGGAAGAAGGCATTACGACCATCCTGATTAACCCCAATATTGCCACCGTGCAAACGTCGGACAATATTGCCGACGATGTGTATTTTCTGCCCGTCACGCCGTATTTCGTCGAGGAGGTAATTAAGAAGGAAAAACCCGACGGCATTCTGGTGGCGTTTGGGGGGCAAACGGCGCTGAACTGCGCGGTGCAGCTCTACCGGAATAATATTTTTGAGAAGTACAACCTGCGCGTGCTCGGCACGCCGGTGCAGTCGATTATCGACACCGAGGACCGGGATATTTTCATTGACAAGCTCAATGAAATCGACGTAAAAACCGCCCGCAGCCGCGCCGTGACCACGATGGACGATGCGCTGGCGGCGGGCCTCGAAATTGGCTTTCCGCTCATTATTCGGGCGGCGTTTGCGCTGGGCGGGCTGGGTAGCGGCTTTGCCAATAACGAGGATGAATTGCGGGCGCTGGCCGAGCGGGCGTTTGCGACTTCCGACCAGATTTTGGTGGAGGAGTCGTTGAAGGGCTGGAAGGAAGTGGAGTACGAAGTGGTGCGTGACTGCTATGATAACTGCATCACGGTCTGCAACATGGAGAACTTCGACCCCATCGGCATCCACACCGGCGAGAGCATCGTGGTGGCCCCGTCGCAGACGCTTAGCAACCGCGAGTACCACAAGCTGCGCCAGATTGGCATCAAAACCATTCGGCACCTGGGCATCGTGGGCGAGTGCAACATTCAGTACGCGCTCGACCCGGTTTCGGAAGATTACCGCGTGATTGAGGTGAACGCGCGGTTGTCGCGTTCGTCGGCGCTGGCCTCGAAGGCCACGGGCTACCCCCTCGCTTTCGTGGCGGCCAAGCTGGCGCTGGGCTACGGGCTATTTGAGGTGAAAAACAGCGTGACGCAGACGACTTCGGCGCTCTTCGAGCCGGCGCTCGACTACGTGGTGGTGAAGCTGCCGCGCTGGGACCTGGGCAAGTTTGACGGCGTGACCCGGCTTATTGGCAGCAGCATGAAGAGCGTGGGCGAGGTGATGGCCATTGGGCGCTCGTTTGAGGAAGCCATTCAGAAGGGCCTGCGGATGCTGGACACCGGCCGGCGCGGCTTCGTGGCCAACCGCCCCGAAGCACCCGTGACCACCGCCGAGGTGGACAAGCTGCTGAGCGACCCCAACGAGGAGCGTATTTTCGCTATCAATCAGGCATTTGAGCTGGGCTACACAGTGGCGCAAATCCACGACCTGACCAAAATCGACCTGTGGTTTTTGCAGCGCCTGAGCACCATTTTCGAGATGGGCCAGCGGCTCCTACCCCTCGGCAACGGCACGCCCGCCGACAAAGCGCTGCTGGCGGAGGCCAAGAAGCTGGGCTTCTCGGACATGCAGCTAGCCGCCAAGTTCTACGGCGAAAACGACTTGCGCGCCAGTGAGCTGCGGGTGCGCAACCGGCGCAAGGAGCTGGGCATTCTGCCGGTGGTTAAGCAGATTGATACGCTGGCGGCCGAGTTTCCGGCCAAAACCAACTACCTCTACCTCACCTACCACGGCACCGAAAACGACCTAAAGCCCGAAACCGAGAAGGCGGTGGCCGTGCTGGGCTCGGGCGTGTACCGCATCGGCAGCAGCGTGGAGTTTGACTGGTGCGGCGTGAACGCT
The DNA here is from genome assembly GCA_964657755.1 of uncultured Rhodanobacter sp. Taxonomy (GTDB): domain Bacteria; phylum Bacteroidota; class Bacteroidia; order Cytophagales; family Hymenobacteraceae; genus Hymenobacter. The sequence goes on along the minus strand of CAZZWL010000034.1, from coordinate 5,787 downwards.
ATCCAGACCGCCGCCGCCGCCGGCTATAAAACCATCGTTATCAACTACAACCCAGAAACCGTTTCTACCGACTACGACGTGAGCGACCGGCTCTATTTTGAGGAGCTGTCGTTTGAGCGGGTGATGGATATTCTGGATTTTGAGCAGCCGGGCGGGGTCATTCTCTCCACGGGCGGCCAGATTCCCAATAACTTAGCTATGCGCCTGCACCAGGAAAACGTGCCGGTGCTGGGCACCTCGCCCGAGCGCATCGACGAGGCCGAAAACCGCCACAAGTTCTCCAGTATCATGGACGAGTTGGGCGTGTCGCAGCCCCGTTGGAGCGAGCTTTCGACCCTGGAAGGCGTGTTTGAGTTTGTGGGCAAGGTCGGTTTTCCGGTGCTCATCCGGCCGAGCTACGTGCTGTCGGGCGCGGCCATGAACGTGGTTTCCAACAAGGAAGAGCTGGAAAATTTCCTGAAAGTGGCCAAGGAAGTGAGCACCGACTACCCGGTGGTAGTGTCGGAATTTATCGAGGAAGCCAAGGAAATCGAGCTGGACGCGGTGGCCGACCACGGCGAAATCGTGAGCTACGCCATCTCCGAGCACGTCGAGTTTGCCGGCGTGCATTCGGGCGACGCCACCATGTACTACCCCCCCCAAAAGGTGTACGTGGAGACGGTGCGCCGCCTCAAGGCCATCGCCGAGAAAATCGCCAAGCGCTACGAAATCAGCGGGCCGTTCAACATCCAGTTCCTGGGCAAAAACAACGACCTGAAGGTAATCGAGTGCAACATCCGCGCCTCGCGCAGCTTCCCCTTCGTGTCGAAAGTATCGGGTAATAACCTGATTACCAAGGCCACGAAAGTACTCCTGGGCATCCCCGTAGACCGTGACGCCAGTGAGCTGGTGTACGATTCTAACTTCGTGGGCGTCAAGGCTTCGCAGTTTTCCTTCACCCGCCTGGCCGGCGCCGACCCGGTACTGACCGTGGACATGTCCTCGACTGGTGAGGTCGGCTGCCTGGGCGACACCGCCCCCGAGGCGCTGCTCAAGTCGATGCTGTCGGTGGGCTACCGCATCCCCCAAAAATCGGTGCTGATTTCGGGTGGCCCCATCAACTCGAAAGTGACGCTGCTGCCGGTGGCTAAGCTGCTGGCCGAGCGTGGCTTCACGATTTATGCCACGGCGGGCACGCACAAGTTCTTCGCCGAAACCGGGCTAGCCTCTACCCTCCTCCACTGGCCCGACAGCCAGGAGCAGCCCAACGTGCTGGACTACCTGCGCAGCAAGCAAATCGAGCTGGTCATCAACATCCCCAAAAACCTGACCAAAGGCGAGCTGGATAATGACTACAAAATCCGCCGCATGGCCGTCGATTTTAACATCCCGCTGCTGACGAATGCGCGACTGGCAAGCGCGTTTATTGATGCGTTTTGCGAGTTGGAAATGAAGGATTTGAAGATTAAGAGCTGGAACGAGTATAAGGCGGGGTAAAAAGTAAGAGCGGACCTAGACAGGTCCGCTCTTACTTTTTTATGAAGAAATTTTGGCGGTGGTCTATTTAAGGATGATGCTTCGATTATGCTTATCGATGATAATCTTGATTCGGGCCGTGTGCATTTTGAGGCATTTGCTGCACGAGCAGGACTTGCGTACGAGTACGCCACCACGCTGCCGTAACGAGTAATTGATGGCTTCAACAATGCTCGTCTGGCCTTCGCCTTTGGGGCAGGGCCGGTGCCGCAAAGCAGGTAGCACCTTGGCGTAGGCTTTCCACTCGTCGGTGAAGTACCAGCAGTGGCGCTGATAACGCTTGGGCAGGGCTTGCCAAAGGTGGTGGGCAGTAGTCTCCCCTCGGCAGCCCAAGGTCCACGCTACGATGCGACGACTCGCACGTTCAACGGCGAGCCACAGCCAGACTTTACGCTTTTTGCGGCCTACAAACGTCCACATCTCATCCAATTCCAAGGCTTGCCAGCGCTTTTTCCGGGCCTTTTCCGGGCGCAGACGCGGCATCGATGGACTGCTGGCCTGCGCTCTTTTTTATTGATTTGGCCACGGTCACGCGCGCTACCCCGGTGGCGCGCACAATACCGCGTTGCGAATTACGCTCGCCTAAGAGCTTAGCCACCTGTTCGTACTGTGTGGCTTTGACTCTGGCGGCGGCCTCGAACCGCGCCTGGTAGCGGCAGGACTTGCATTGGTAACGGGCGTGGCCCTAACTGTGGTCGTTACGCCGAACTTGGTCGCTGCCACATTTGGCGCAGAAATGTTGAGTATAAACCATCAGCTAAGCGTACGCTTTTCATCCTATAATAGACCACCGCCAAATCATCATGTCCGTGTTGGAAGCAGAATTGAATCCGCAAGACACAGCAGGTTACTAGGACGGCCGTGGCGTCAGGGGGATAACGTCCTGCGCAGTCAAGTGCGCTATTCGCCAACAGGTAGGCAGCTCTTCCAACTGGACCACGCTTGTAACCATGGCCGTGATTTCGATGATGAAGACTTATCGTACCTAAACTCCATTTCGAAACCCTGCCGGGCGAGGCAAGGGTTTCAATAATAAGATGAGGGAATAGTTCAGCGCTTGCCCTAGCTAACGACTAGCGCCGAACGGGACTACCTTGCGCCGACCCTGGGGAGGCGTTCCGCTGTGACCTGCGCGCATAACCCCGAAACAAGCCGACCGCCTCCGCCAACTCACCGCTATCCGCCGGACCCTGGCGGCGGAGAAGCGCAAGTTCGGCGGCTACGATAACAGCCGGGGCTTGCGCTACCTGCCCACCCGCTACTACGTGCAACTCGCCGACTTCGCGGGCGGGTTGACGTATCTGCGCTGGTTTTGGCGCAACTTTCCCACCGACGTAGGCTTTGCCGATTTCCTCTTCGAGGCCACCATTATTCTCTGTAAGCAGGGTAAGCTCCTAGAAGCGGCCCGCCAGGCAACGGCGACCTTTCGGGCAGACAGGCAGTTGCTCACCCACTTTCTTGGCCAGCCAGCCCCGCCCGCGGAAGCCTGGGAAAACGCGCCGCTGGCCGCCGAGGCGTATGCGCGCTACTTTGCCACGCTGGGCAGCCCCGCAACCCTGCAAGACGTGGCCGAGTGGGTAAGCGAGCTGACGAGCACCGCGGCATTCCGCACCTGCGCGCAGCAGTTTAGCGACCTGCACCGGCAGTTGCATGGGGAACAAGACGGGGCCAAGCGCCGGCACTTGGTGGCGCAATTGTATCCTCTGGGCCCTGACGGCGCTTGACGGGCACGCCTACGACTAATGACTCGCCAGCGTGGGCTACAGTAGATTCTCCCTCGTACGTAAACGGGTGCAAAAACCTGGGTTCAATTGGTAAACGCCGGCGCATCTACTAGCAGTAGTGGTCTTTTTCTTAATTACTTAGGCATCATGCTGGGAGGTGTTTATCGTACGGTCAGTAGGGCGTGTCTTTCTAGCCCCACTGGTGTACAGTAGCAAGCATGGTACACCCCGTCAATAAAATACCACCCGACGGCCAGCGGTCTGCTTAGCTTCTGGGGCCAAACATCCTACCTATGGCTAGTGCTTCCGCCTACGACTGTCGTAAGGGTAGTTTCCTAACTTTTAGCAGTTCAGAATGGCCAACCTATTTGCCTGTCACTCTGCCCGCAGACTAAGCACGGGGTTGCGGCAGGCGGCTCGCCAGGCCTGCACGCTTACGGTGAGCCAGGCAATGAGTAGGGCCCCCAGTCCAGCCGCCGCGAAATACCACCACTGCCACGCCACGCGGTAGGCAAAGCCTTCCAACCACCGCTGCATCAGCAGGTAGCTCAGGGGCAGCGCCAGCCCGATGGCCACGACGACCAGCCAGGTCAGGCTGCTGGTCAACAGCCAGACGATGCCCAGCTCGCTCGCGCCCAAGGCCTTGCGGATGCCGATTTCCTTGCGCCGCCGCTCGGCGGTGAAGGCGGCCAGCCCCAACAGGCCCAGGGCGGAAATGAGAATGGCCAGCCCGGCGAAGTAGCGGGCGAGCACCGCCACCCGCCGCTCGGCCACGTACTGGGCCTGGTAGTCGGCATCCAGAAACGTATAGTCGAGCGTAAAGCCGGGGTTGTAGGCGGCGTACAGTTGCTGAAGCCGCGCAATCGTGGCCTGCTCCGCGTTGGGCTGGAGCTTGACGTAAAGGGTGCCCGCCTGGGGTTCCAGCCGCAGGAGGTAGGGCTTGATTTTTTCGTGTAGGGACTCGAGATGGAAGTCGCGGACCACGCCCACGATGCGGGCGCCGTCGAGCCGTTGGCCCACGGGGTCCGGCATCCCCAGGCTGGCCACCAGGGCCTGGTTGACGAGGATGACGGCGCTGTCGGCGCGGTACTGCCGCGAAAAGCTGCGGCCCGCTACCAGGTGCAGGCCCAGGGTTTCCACCAGGTCGTAAGTGCCCAGCTGCGCGTTTACCTGCACGCGCCGGCCGCCCCAGCTCACCTCGGGGCCACCGCCGCCGCCGCTCCTCAGAAAGCCGCCCACGACACTGGATGCCTGCACGACGCCGGGCAATTTCTTCACCTCGGCCAGAAACGCCGCCGGTTGGCGGGCCGCCCGGCCCGCCGCTTCAAAGCGGATTACGTGCGCCTTGTCGTAGCCCAGCGGCTGGCGCTGCACAAACGCCAGCTGCGCGTTGACGACCACCACGGCCACGATGAACAGCACCGAGAGCGTGAATTGCAGCACGACCAGGCCCTGCCGCGTCCACACGTCGCCGGCCCGGGTCGGCAACTTACCCTTCAGCACGGCCGCCGGCTGGAACCCCGACAGGTAAAACGCGGGGTAGCTGCCCGCCAGCAGCCCCGTACCCAGCGCCAGGGCCAGGCCGGCCCCCACCAGCGGCCACTCCCAGCGCAAGGCCAACGGCTTGCCCGTCAGCGCGCTGAACTGCGGGAGCACGAGCTGCACCAGCCCCACGGCCACCACCAGGGCCAGCAAGGCCATCACCACGGATTCGGTCAGGTACTGCCCCACCAGTGCGGCGCGGCTGGCCCCCAGGGCCTTGCGAATGCCCACTTCCTTCACCCGCCGCGAGGCCTTGGCGGTGAACAGGTTCATGAAATTGATGCTGGCAATCACCAGAATGAGCCCCGCAATCAGGGCGAACAGCCGCACGTAGGCAATGCGCCCCCCGGTAGCGACGCCGTTTTCGTAGGTGCCGTGCAGATATGCCGCCCCGAACGGCCGCACGAACAGCGTGCGCCCCTGGGCCTGCGCGCTTTTGGTCTTCAACAGCCCCGCCAGCTTGGCCTGAAACTGCGCGGGGTCGGCTCCCTCCTTCAAGGCTAAGTAGGTGGTGAAGGGGCCGTTGTCGTCCCACTTGATGGTTTTGCTCATCTGCATCCGGTCCTTGAACGAGGCAAACGGCAGCACGAGGTCAAACTGCTCGGACGAGTTGCGGGGCACCCCGGCAAACACCCCGGCCACCAGGCTGGTCTGCGTGCTATCGGTCATCATTTGCCAGTTCACGGCTTTGCCCAGGCTGCGCTGCGGCGACCCAAAGAGCTTGGTGGCCAGGGCTGCGGAGAGCACAATGGCGTGTTTGTCCCGCAGCACCGTGGCGGGGGTGCCCACCAGCAGGGGGTAGGAAAACAGCTGAAAGAAGGCCGGGTCCGCGTATTTGGCGACGGCGGTGAGGTGCTGGCCGCCCGCCGCCGACAGCGAGAATGCGTCGAAAAACGGGACCGGCGTGGTGGTGGCCACAAATTCAATCTCCGGCATCTCCCGTCGCAGGGCCTCGGCCAGGAGCGGCATGGTGCCGGTTTGGGTTTCGATGCCGGCGGCCGTGCGG
>CAZZWL010000033.1:0-40968 GCA_964657755.1 uncultured Rhodanobacter sp. | reverse complement strand
GGCCATGAGGGGGGTAGGAAAATCGACCCGCTAAGGTATAGCCTTTCCTCTGGTTAAAAACGCCGGTTTTTAAAATACTTCCCCCAGGTTCAGGGCCAGGCCGCGCGAGCCGTCGAAGCCGAAGGCGTAGTCGATGGCCAGGTTAGTGCGCGAGGACTTGTTGAGGCTGAGGCGCAGGCCACCGCCCACGGCGGGCACTACCTTTTCAAAGGTGCCGTCGATTACGCGGCCGCGCATCACGCTCAGCTCCGTCACGCTCTGCGCGTTGGCAAATACCACGCCGCCGAGCAGGCGGTTACGGGTGATGCCGAAGCGGTATTCGGCCTCGCCGTACACGAAGTTTTTGCCCCGAAAGCGGCCCTGAATGAAGCCCCGCCCCGTGTTGCCGTACATGTCCCAGCCAGTGGCGGGCAGGTCCAGAAAAGGCGGGTTGCCGGTGAGGGTGAAGGTATTGTAGGACCACAGGGCCAGGATATTGGGGGAGTAGGGCGAGGGATGCAAGTACACCCGGCCTTCGAGCAGCAGCGTTTGGTAGTTGGTATCGCTGCCCAGGGCCTTGAGGTTGGGGCGGTATTGCACGTTGAGCAGGTAGCCACCCGCCGGATTGATAGCATTGCCCCGGTTGTCGTGCAGCACGCTGATGACGGGTCCCGACGAAATGGAGCGCCCCGACACGCCGTAGCTGTAGCGCGAGATGGAGGTGACCTCGCGCCGGCTGTTGCGGCTCGTGATGCCCCAGTGGTCGTCGAGCTGGTAGCCTACCCCCACGTACCAGGCTGGCGCGACGCGCCGCAGGGCGCTCTGGTAAAACCGGAAATACTGGTAATCCATTGATACCACGCCGCCGGTGGTAGAGGTGAACATGCCCAGGCCGTAAGTGCTTTGTGGATAGTGCATAACGCGCCAGTCGCCCACAAATTCCCAGGTGTTGTTGGGCCGCCAGATGGACGAGGCGAGCGTGAAAATCAGCTGGTCGTTGAGGGTGTATTCGGCGGCCCCCACCACCGTCGAAACGTTGGCCGCCGGCCGCTGGAAAGCCATGTCCAGCGCTACCTCGGCCACGCCGCTGGTCTGCTGCGAGTAGCCCACCACGGGCACCAGTAGCAGCATCCGCCGGCCGCGCTGCAGGCCCAGTGAGTCGTGGGCCGGAATGCGGGCGTACAGGTGGTGCGCCACGTCGGCCACGTCGAGCGGGGCGGGCGCGCTGGCCGGGTGCAGGCCCGGTGCCACGGTGGTTTGGGCGCGGCTCGTGGCCACGGCCGCTAAGGCCACCAGCAGCCCGCCCGCCGCGCGGCGCCAACTCGCAAAGAATAGAGGATAGATATAACTCAAGTAAGTGCGAAAGCCAGCTGCCGCCCGTCGGCACCACCAAGGTAACGAAGCCAGCAGGCTTTCACCCCACAGACTCCGAAACCGGGCAAAGGTTCAACGGCCGCCGACTAGCTGGCGCCTGTTATCGGCCAGCGGGCGCGCCACATCGGCCAGACTGGGCCGGGTGGCTACGTGGGGGGCCTACCCCCTGGTAGTAGCCTGGAGCCGGGCCAACCCATCGGCCGCGCCGCCGCGGCTGGCGGCGCCACACCCGGTGGGCCTGGTTCCAAACCCCTGAAAACGAAGTCGCCCCGTGGGGATTACCACGGGGCGACCATAAAGAATAGAAAATAACTAATTGACTCAGAAGCGATAGCGGGCAGTAGTAATAAAGATATTTAGAAAATTATCCAACGTGTTTTCGGTGTCATGCCGAACGCAGCGCGCCCGAACCGTTGAGTGGCGCTGGCGGAGCAAGCGAGCTGCTTGCTGGCGTTTTGGATGAGGTGCTAAACGGCCTTGGTAGAAGAAAGCTAGGCGTGGTGCTAGTCCTGTTCCAGCGCCAGCTTGAAGATGTGCAGAGCGGAGGCGGTGTGCTGCATCCGGTAGGCAAAGGCCTCGGGCGTGAGGTGCGAGGGATTCACGAAGGTGGCGGCCAGGTGGCAGCCCGTGCGGGTCGCCACCAGCCGGATGGGCACGCGCCAGGTCTTGGTGGCGGCTATCAGCTCGTATTCCAGCGTGCCCAGGGCCTGGTTGAAGCGGGGCCGCAGCTTGGCCAGGCCGTGGGCCGTTTTCACCAGCCATTGCCCCAGGGGTAGGGGCAGCACCGCCTGTGCCTGCGGCATGGCCCAGGGCAGCCACTGCTGCGCATCGTGCAGAAAATCAAAGGCTTTGGTCACCGTGCAGTCAATGTCAATGGCGTGTACTACGGTGGCGGTAGAAGTAGCTAATTGGAGCATACAAGTGGCAGTGAAAGGTGGGTGAAGCGGGATAACTGATGCGAATTACGCAGGGTAATCCGGCGCTGGATTTAGCTAGTCGCCAAAAAGTTCCTGTTGCCCGTTGAACCCTCTCCAATTGCCGTTGAATACAATTCCGCTTTCGCCAGCCTACGTGCCCGGCGCGACTATGCCCAGCGCCCGCAGCTGGCCGGCGTACTTGTCGTAGATAACCCGCAAATCGGCGTTGTGCTTGGCTGCATCCACTCCCTGGCTGGTATTGGCCGCGTGGAAGCGGTGCAGGTGGCTGTAGTGCGCGCACACCACTGGCAGGTGCCCGGCCAGCAGGAAGCGCACGTATAAATCCAAATCCTCGGCCATCGCCAGCTCGGCGTCGTAGCCGCCTACTTCATCCAGCAATTGCCGGGTGTAGCACACGTTGCCCTGAATAAAGTGCTCGGCCCGGAAAATGGCCTCAAGCATGGCCGTGGGCGAGTCAAACTGCCAGGCGTAGTAGTCCTCGCCGGGCAGGTAGCGTCCGGTTTCGTCCACGCGCAGGAAGTCGGCCACCAGCCAGGGCCGGCCAGGATTAGCCTCAATGGCCGCGCCGTAGTGATACAGGGCGCGTTGCAGCAGCAGGTCGTCATCGTCGAGGGGCACTATCCAGGCGTCGGCGGGCGCGTGCTGGCTCAGCTCGTTGCGAGCCCGGCCGGGGCGCTGGGGCGCGGGGTGTTGCCAGTGGCGCAGGGGGGGGTAGGGCTGGGCGGCAGCCTCGGCGAGGTATGCGGCGGTGCCGTCGTCGGGGCCATTCTGGTAAAGGAGATGCTCCACCGAGAAATCGAGCGGAGCCGCGATAGTGGCGCGCACGCTGGCAATGGTTTCGGGCAGCAGGGCGCGGCGCCGGTGGGTAGGGGTGATGACGGTAAAATGCATAAGCTCTTCATTCGGGCGAAGCCGGCGAAAAGTTGCGCCAGGTCCGGAATCAGTGTAATGCCGGGCTGGTACTCAGCGATAAAAAGCTGAACGGAAAGGCGCTCGCGTAGCTTTAGCAAGTAGGCGCCGGGGCTGCGCCAAGCGGCCGGCTGGCAGCTGCGCTTTAAACGCTTGCCAACGAAAAAGAACGTCATGGTTTGGCTGCGCTCAGCATGACGTTCCCTCCTAATTACTTTATAATCGGCAAAATCAATCGTGTACTTTGACTAAATCAATCCTGTATCAAACCTGCTGACAAAGGTCAGGTTTTAGAGAGCACTTAACATCTTCTAAATGGGTATTTAGAAGACCCTCAAAGCACCTGCTTTCAACAAAAAAGCCCTGGCATCACCAGGGCTTTTTTGCATCTTTACAATACTCACTTTTAGAAGCCTACCCACTGCCGAGCGGCCAGCACGTAAAATGGCGGCCTATTGTCGAAAGGCTGGCCGCCACCAACCGATTTGGTGGTGATGTTCTTACCATTTGCATTTGGGGTAGAAGTCCAGCCCGCCGTAAAAGGTGAAGTATCACCTGAACGGCTATCGGTAATGCGGAAATCACTTGGGTGATTGTGGGCCGGCAGCTGCGTTAAATCCAGCGTGACCGCCGCCGCGCCGCCCGTGCTGCCTACCGCCGCATAATCGGTTTCGTCGGGGTCATAATTCACTACAAACCGCTTACGCAGGTCATCGGTCCCGTTCTGGCCATTGCAAAGTGCCCAGCCCCAGGCAGGGGTGCCAGGCAGCCCCAGGCCGCTGCTATCATAATTGGCAGTACTCAGGCGGCCCCACTTCGCATCCCAGCGCTCGTTCACCTGGTTCCGCAGGGCGTGGGCCATCGTGAAGCCCCCGGCCGGGTAGAGCTGCAAGCCAACCGTTGCATTGGCTACCACTTCAGCAAACTGTTCCTGGATGCAGGTTTTCGTGTCGCCCGTCTGGTACGTGCGCTCATCCAGCACCGAAATGCTACCCGTCACCAGGGCGGCTGGCAAGCTCACGCCGCTGGCACCCAGGCAGCGCAGCAGCTGCCCACCCATGTACACCACGCCCGGCGCCACGGTGTAGGTGGCGCCCGTGGCCGCTACCGTACAGCCCTGCACAATGCAGTCGTGCCCCAAACCTGCCAACACTGCTAAAATAGAGGCTTTGGCTTCATCCTGGATAGTCTGGATGTCATCATCATAAAAGGGCCGGCCGCCCTCCGCGTACATCGTTTCTCTCATCTTATTTGGGTGCGGGTGCGTAAATAATGCGGTAGCTCACCAGCGCGATTTTGAAGCGCTGGATGAGCACATTTAATTGATAATCTTTCGAATTCAGACCGGGCGCGTAGACCGTAAATCCTACCTGATTGGCGAAATCTGCGCTGCGATGCGGGTAAAGCGGGCGGCCTTCGGCCTTACTGGTGGCGTAGGTAATCGGCTGCTGTTCCCGCTTAAAATTGATGTACAGCGGGTCCAGAAACACGGTAGAATTGCGAATCACGATGCGGCGCAAGTCGTTATCCAGCTTGTCGTTCAGCGCCTTTTCCAGTAGGGCGGTCTGGCCATTATAGGACAACTCCCGTAGCGTGTCGAGTCGGTAGCCAAGAAACTGCTGATAGAGGTAGGCCACGGGGCTGGTGAGGCTGGTGACGAACGCCACCAGGCGCGGCTTGCGCAGCAGCGAGGGCAGCAGCAGCCACACCAGGCGCGGGAAGTCGAGGCGGAAGCGGGCATCAACGGACATCGGGCACAAACTGTAGGGTGTCGAGGAACGTGAGGCCAGCCGCATCCTCTTCCACGATGTAGCCGGCGGCCGTCTCATAAATGCGGGCAAACGCCAACGGGGCCGCCTGGCCGACGCGGGCCGCCGCCGTGCTCAGCAGCACGTCGTGCACGCCGGGCACCGCCTGGATGGCATCTTCCAGTTTGGCCACGTACACCTGGCCGGCGAAGTCCAGATTCGCCAGATAACTAGCCAGGGCCAGGCGCACGGCCGCCTGTAGCGTGGGCACGCTCAGCAGCGGGTCGTAGTACACCTGGCCACTGAGCTGCAAGCGGTCGGCATCGCGGCTCACCACTTCCAGCTTGGTGCCAGCAAATTGCAGCCGGTCAAAATAGCCCTTTACCTGGGTAAGTGTGGCCGCATCCAGGGCGGCCAGCGCGGCGGGGGTAGGGCCAGCTGCGGCCACCTTAATCAGCAACTTCCCGGTCTGCTTATTCTCCTTGGCGGCAGCGCGGGTAATCACTTTCGCGCCCGTGGTGCCGACCGCGTAGCCCAACACGTCGTTGGTGATGCTGAGCGTGTCGCCCTGCTGAAATAGCAACGCTTTGCCCGCGTACCAGTCGGGCGTACCGACCGGAGCACGGGCTACCACGTCGTTCACGTCCGCCTGGAAGCGGTCCCACAGGGTTTCGAGCGCCCAGCAGCTTACCGCCTGCACGTATTCGAGCAGGCGGTAAATGGCGGTGGCGCTAGGGCTGGTGAGCGCCGCCCGCTCGGGGCGGGCGGCGCGGTCAGTGGCAATTGCCGCCTGAATTTGAGCAATGGTACGGGCCATTAGAATGCGGCGGCAAGGGTAGAGCCGCCGAGGGTAGCAGCAAAAATTTGCGAGGCTTCCTGCCCGGCCAACCACCCAGCAAAGCCAAAGGTGAGGCCGTGCACGTAGTAAGCCTTGCCGGCGCCAAAAATGCCGCCTGAGAATTGCCCAAAAACGGTACCGTTGCGCAAGAGCACAATACTATCAGTGTTAATGACGAGTTCCATTACTCCGCTATTGCCAGCGCTATCGTAGGGGCTGCTGACCACCAGATTATCTGGATTGCCGGGCGAGGGCACCATAAGAGCAACGTTTCCATTGTCGCCGTAAATGCCGCAAAACAGGTCGTTTTTAGTGGCAATGGTGGCGGAGGTACTAATGCCCAGCACAATGGCCCCTTGCGTGGCCTTTATGTTTGGCAGGGTTATGCGCGCAATTTCTCCGGTTACCCCACCCGCCGGCACATTGATTTTTACCGTGGCCGGCGCGTAAGCATCCCAGGCGTTATTACCGCCGCTCCGAAATAGCCGCGTCATATTGCCGCTACCGTCCGTGCTGGTAAACCGCCCGTTAACCGTAGACCAGGAAATAATATTGCTGGTAGCTACGCCTACCCAGGTGGCATTATTAATTGCGCTGCTGGACCGCGCCCGGCCGGGAACGGCCCGGCTCCATACCCGCAACTGGCCACTAGCCACCGACACACCCCCCGGAATCGGGAAGCTAAAGGAGGTAGTGAGCCGCTTGTCCGGGCCGCCATTGATGCTATAGTAAAACTCTTTTTGCGGCCATGCGCCGGTAGGGGGCGTAACCGTTACCAGGCTCGTGCTGGAATCAAACGAGATAGAGGGGGCCGGCACGCTAATGGTAGCTGGCAGGGTCAAGTTCGTGCCAAACAGCAGGTTGGCCACCCGTACAAAGCCCATCCAATACTGGGTAGCTAGGTTCCAGTGAATCTCATCGTGTTCGAGGGCTACGGAGAGGGCACCACCTGGAGCCGGGTCGAGGAAAAACCGCTTGGTAGGGTCAACGGCAACAAAATTTTGTTTGGCCGTTGTCTCCGCGCCATAACTTACCGGCGTGCCCGTGTCGTTGGTGGTGGGCGTGCCGCACTCAATTATTTTCGTTTCCGCAGTGATAAATCCGTCGCTGGCCAGGTCAGCGTATAGCTGCGTGAGCTTCCCCTGGTAATCGCTGACCGACATGGTGGCATCCGCTTCGCCCTGGTTGCGCAAAAAGCCAAGTACCCGAATATTTTTACCCGCAGCGGTGAGGCCGGCAAACGCGGCCTCCTTATGCGCCAAAAATTTCGGATATAGGTCATTAGCAGATTTTAGCCAGCGGTTAATACTGGTGCCGCCCTCACAAAATTTAATGAGGTAAATCGGCACAGTAGAGCCGAGCGATTTCCAGGCATCCGCCAGGCCATATTCCGGCCCTACCCCCACAATATTGTATTTATTGTTGGGGTTTCCATTGTCCCAGGTACCGTTAACCGTAGCCCCGAAGGTATACCCCTGCGGGTAGGTATTATCTGCCGTGCTACGGGTATTTACGCCCACCTGCATCGGCTCAAACACGTCGTTTGTGACGTTCAGAATATTGACCGTTGAAAAGGCCTGCGATACGTTGGGCGAAAATTCCGCCATCGGAGAAAATAGGCTTTCGCTCCCCTCCGCGTTGCCTTGCGCATTGCTCTGGCCATTGATAAAAATCACCAGGGCATCATTTGCCCCTACATGCAAGCCGGCGCCGGCTCCACCTGCTGGCTGCACGGTAAAGTTGCCCACACTGGTAGCCGTACCGCCCGCCGTGGTAAGCGTCAGCGGCTGGCCAGTGGCCGCCCCAACCGGCACGGTAAGCGTCACGCTGATGGCCGTGTTGCTGGCGATGGTCGCCACGGCTGCCCCGCCAATAGTGGCGCTGGTAATGCCAGCCAGGTTGGTGCCCGTCACCGTCACGGTGCTGCCCACCGCGCCGCTGGCCGGGGCGAAGCTGGTAATGGTGGGCACGGTCGGCGCGGCGGCCACCGTGAAGGCTACCCCGTCCGACGTGGCCGACAAATCTTTCATATCGGTGGCCACGGCCTTCGCCACGTAGCTACCCGCCGAGGCCGTAGCCCAGGTGGTGATGTAGCTGGTGTCGCCGGGTGCCGAAGGCCCAAACGTCTGCACCAGCTGGCCACTGGCACCGTCGTACACCTTCACGAAAATCGATTTCACCCCGTCCGCGTCGGCGGCCGTAGCCGTGAACTTCGGGGCCGCGCTGGTGCCGGCCACCTGGATGAGCACCGAAGGCGCGGTGTTCGGCGGCGTAATGGGCGTGACTACGCCCGTGTTGTCGTAGAATAAGCGCCAGGCCCCGGCCACCTTCTTGTAGCGCCGCTCGGTGGCGATAGTCACCGAGGTTTGCCAGATGTCGCCATCATTTCCGTCAGCCGGGGTAGGGTCGTAGTTCTCCTGATGGTAGATAGTGCCATCCTTGCCATCGGTAGCCGTAGCCGACCCGCGCAAGCTGTTCAGGAACACGGCCACGCTGCCCGTGTTGCCCGCACCCAGCCACACTTCATAGGCGCTTTTGCCATCGGTGCCATCGCGGTAGTCCACCCCTTTGCGGGGTGTGACGCCATCGGTATAGTCTACCCCCTTGCGGGGCGTGTAGCCGGCATCGCCCTTGGCGCGGTACTGAAACGCCCAGGCGCCCGCGTCTTTTGCATAGCGGTCACCCGTCAGGATGTTGTCGTACACGTCGCCATCTGCCCCCTTGGCCGCCGCTGGCGCACCTGCCCCGAATAGGAAGTGCGCCCCGGCCGGGATTACCAGGCTGGCTAGGTTGGCGTGTATCATGTGCAGCACCGTGCGCAGGGCGGCGGCCTTGTTCACGCCCCGGTCCATCAGAGCCGCGATGCCATCTTCAATTTGCTGGTCGGTATAATCCATAAAATAATTGACTAGTAGCTAGGCGTCGAAATCACTCGTATCAAAATCCAGAAAATCAAAGTCATGTGCGGGCGGGGTAGGGGCTGGCAGGTCACGCACACCCGTGTTAATGCGCTTGCTGAGCTTGCGGAAATAGGCCACTATGCCGCCATTTAGCAGAGCAGTGATGGGTACTTCTAGCGCCTGTCCTGAAGTGAGCAGGTCGGTAATGCCCACGTTGTTGGCGTCAGCTAAATCAAAGAGCGCTTCCACATTGCCTAGCTCCTGCACTGCCACATCTATCAGCGATTGGCCCTCGGTGATAATGGTGTTATTCATTGCGGCGGGTATTAATAATTAATTGGCCATCGGTACTGAGCTGCACCACACTTTGCACGAAGCCATCAAAATCCAGCGCCGCGCCCAGCGCGCGGGCAAACTCCGTGCGTTTGGTCTGGCTGCGAATTCGTTGCTGGAGCCCGAAACCAGTCATCGGCGAAGCCCGCCAGTCGCCTTGGTTGCTGCGCAGTATCAAGCCTACCTCTTGGTCGCTCGATTCATCCACCACTAAGTCGCCATCTTCGAAAAGCAGGTCGTCATCGTCATCGAGCAGAATATCCTTAGCCATGCTTCACGTTGGGGTTAGCCAAGTCACTGACCTGGGTAGGTGAAATCGGCTTATTGGAAATACTTATGTCAGCCTGGGTGAGTAGCGTGAGTGAGCCCGCCGCGTAGTAGTGCTGGTGGGTAGCCATCCGCTTCTCCAGCACATTGAGCCGCTTCACCAGCTCCGCCACCTGCACCAGGCCGCCCAGGGCGTCGCCATTTAGTAGCAGCTGGCCGCCCGCCGTCAGCTCTACCGACACCCCGTTGTCCACTGCCAGCCGGAACGACTCGATGTCGCTGAGCTGCGACACGAAGCCCATCGTATCGATACCATCCAGCCAGGATACATTCACCTGGCTACCCACTAAGGGGTAGGCCAGAATACCCCGGCCGTTGCCGTCGGCTACCACCGCCTTCAGCCGCACATCAAAGTAGTCCACGTCTTCTTTCAGGCCCGTGGCCACGATGGTACCGGCTTCCTTGTCCACGCTTTTCACCGTGGCTTGCACCGCGCCATCGAGTAGCATTTCGCGCACCATGCTGCGCAAGGCGTCGCGTATTTCAGCTCTCCAGTCCATAGAGTGTAGCGGCAGAGCCTAACGTGATTTCCTGGCGGTAGCCGCCATCCTCAAAAGTTTTCGCGGTGGCATCGATGAAGAAGTCGCCATCACGTTCGGGGTACTCGCCGTTGGTGAGGCCCACCAGCTCACCGTGCTGCACCGAGGGTAGGCCGTAGCTGGTGAAGCTGCCCTTGTAGCCCTGCACCTTCAGCTTGGCCACGTCGCGCAGGGCGGCGGCCCGCAAGTCAGCTTCGCTAGCCAGGTTGAAATATTGCAGCGTGCGCTGCTCTGCATCGAGCGCCGTGATGTCGCCCACCGTCACCTTCAGGTCCTTGCCCTTGAGCTGGTGACTGGTGGCCTGCACTATCACGTTCAGGTCATCGGCCGTGCGGTACTCCAGCCGGTCATCGAGCACCGCGCCCGGCCCCGGCCGCTGAAAATTAAACGGGGTCTTTGCGGGGTTGGTAGCCTGGCGGTACACCTTGCCGCAATACAGCGTGCCGTTTTTGAAGTAGCTCACGAAGCCGTATAGCTCCTTCAGTTTCTCCAGCACCTTGGCCACCGTCACGTTGCTGGCCTTGAAGTGCCCCAGCGCGGTATCGAGCGCGTCAATCTTGGTGCCGGCCGGGCAGATGTCCTTCAGGAGCTGGGGTAGCCGCACCCCGTTGTAGCTACATTTCACGGGGTGCCGCTTCAGCCGATACATCTCATCCTCGCAACTCAGCGTGATGGGAATACCTGGCTTCACATCGGTCACGTAGCCCGTGAATTCTGATACGAGCTGCTTATTATACCCCAGCTCAATCGTGATGGGGTCGCCCCGCCGTAACCAGTCTTTGATGCGCAGCTTGTTGTTTTTGAACAACCAGTAGCCCGGCACCTGCACCGTGGCTTTGCCCGTCAGGTTGCGCCAACTAGTTTCCACCTTCACGCTCACCACCCGGCGCACCTCGAAGCCCGGCCGGTCGGCGGCGTCGGGCCGGGCGGCGGCCGGGAACGTGAGGCGGGCGACGAGAACGAAAAGCATGGGTAAAATTTTAGCGTAGAGGTTTTGCATGGGGCCGATTGGGATTAAGCATAAAGCCGTATTCTTTCCAGAAATCTGCCCAGGCATCCGACTGCTTTTTATCGAGCGCCAGCGCGTCATGCTTCAGGGTGTCACCATCATCTTCCACCTTCTTCACCCGGCTTTCCAGGCTTTCCATCCGCTGGTTATTGGTGATGACGTAGGTGTTAAATCGTTGATTATCTGCCGCGATGCCTTCCACCGTAGAGAAAACCCGAACCACGAAAAAGCCGATGATGCCCAGCAAGAGCGGGATGAGCAGCCCCTGAATGCGGGCCATGTGCTTGGTGATGCCCCGGTCTACAGCATCCTCAGCATTTTCTTGGTTAAAAGCCACGTTTATAATTGATTGGATAGAATGGATAATTCAAGCGGCTCATCGCTCACGCACTGCATTTGGAACGGTATCACGTTAGGGCTGCCCGCTACCCGCCCGATGCTCAGGCGCTCCATTACCAGGCGCGTGATGCCGAGGTAGGTGAACATGTCGCCCGCCACCTCGATAGCGTCCACTACTTTTTCCCAGCGCAGCAGCTGGCGGAGCTGCCCTTCGGGAAAGAAGTTGGGCTCACTATCCAGGATGAGACCGCGGATGGTCACGTCCCAGTCGCCAAAGGCCCACAGCTCCTTGGTGGTGCCGCTGGCCGTGCTGGGTGCCGACTTCGTGATGTTCTTGGCGCGCACGAATTCGGCGGTGGCCGTGGCGGGCAGCCGCCAGCTCACGTAGTCGTCGTCTACTACCTGCCCCTGCTGGGTGCCCGTGCCGAACTGCTGGTAGCGCCCGCCCAGAAAGGTGATGGGTTGAAAAATCGGGGTGCCGTAGTCGCTCAGCTCATCGCCCTGCACTATAGCTTTCACCTTAATGCCTTTGAAGTCGAGCTGGGGCGCGGGCCGGCCCTGCTCGACTGGCACCTTGAAGCCATTGCCCAGCGCGCCATCGAGCTTTTCTAGCGCCAGGTCGCGCACCCCATCGAGCCGCGCCAGCACCTTCGACGCCAGGTCAGGAAAAGCCAGGCGGTATAGTTCATCCACCTGGTATGTCAGTTTAGATTCTGCCATCTCAGTTACCGTTGCTAAGGATGATTTCCGAGTCGCGCACCGCGCCCACGATGATGCTGGCCACGTGGTTGCCGATGTCGTCCAGGCCCCGGCCCGCCGCGCTGGCCACTTTCACAATCACCTCTACCTTATCGATGCGGGTGTTCACGATGCGCGCCTTGTTGTCGCCCTGGATGTCGGTGCCCTTGTTCTGTTTGCTGAGCGCGGCGGTTAGCGCGGGCTTGCTACCCCCCTTGCCATCCTCACCAGGTGCGGCCCCGCCCAGCGCCCACGGTAGCCCGAAAGCATTCCAGCCGGGGCCGGGCGGCTTGATATATTGGTTTGGCTTATAGCCATCCACTTCATCCTTGTACTGTTGCCAGCGCTGCTTTGCCTTATCGAAGTGGCCAGCCGATACCGCATCGAGCATATCGAGCCCCGCGCCTATCAGCTTCAGGAAGTTCCCGAACGCCAGAGTAATGGTGTCCCAGACTGAGCTGCCCACGCCAAAGATTTTATCAATCAGCGAGCCGTCGCCCCCCAGCTTCTCATACACCCAGTCGATACCCCAGCCCAGCACTTTGAACAGCCCCTCCACAATCGTGAAGACGGCCTGCACTGCGATTTTCACCAGCCGGAAGGCTACGTAAAGCCCAGCCACTACGGCCGCCGCCGCCGCCAGCTCTGGCAGGAAGGCGTAGGCTATGGCCGCCGCGATAAGCTTGATGGTGGTCCAGATGCCGCTGGCGTTATCATTCACCCAGCCCAGGGCCTCACTCATTTTGTTGATGCCCCAGTTCACGAAAGGCAGCAGCTTGTAGCCGATTTCTATGACGATTTTCTTGAACTTGTTCTGGGCGATGGTGAGCCGGTCTGAGCTATTCAGGGAGTTTTCGTAGGCTCTACCCATCTCCCCGGCGCTGTTGGTTACACCGCCCGCAAACTCCTTCAGCTTGGCCGCGTTTTGCGCCAGTACCGAGAAGGAAGATGCTGCCTGGGCATCGAGCCCCAGCCCGCTTAGGAAAGCCTGGCGCTGCTTATCCGTCATGCCCTGGGTGCGGGCGCTCAGGTCGCCCACGATGTCCACCAGCTTACGCATCTTGCCCGCGTGGTCGAAAATGGCTACCCCCGACCGGATGAAGCCGGCCTGGCTCTTGGTACCGTAAATCACCTCCGACTTGCCCAGCGCCTGCATGGCATTCTGAAGCAGCATCGTAGTCTGCTCCGCGCTCTGCCCCTTGGTCGTCATCAAGGCGAAGGCCGCGCTGATTTCCTGGAAGCTGATGCCCACGTTGTTGGCGGCCGGGATGATGCGCGGCAAGTAGGCGGCGATGTCTTTGAACTCCGCCTTGCCCAGCCGCATCGTGGCAAACATCACGTCGAACGCTTCAGTAGGAGTAGCGTTCTTCACCGCGCCCAGCACGTTGGTGGCCGCTTCGGTCACCGTCTTGATGTCGGTGAAGCCGGCCTGGGCGGCCCGAAGCGAAGGCTGGAAAATGGCCAGCGCTTTATCGGTATCACCCACTGCTGAAATAACCTGGTTGAATGCGCCTGGCACTTGCTCCAGCATTACCGTCGAGTTGGCCCCCATATCCAGCAGCTCACCGGTGAGCTGGGCTAGCGCGGGCTTGGTGAGCTGGGCGGTGGTATTGACTTGCGCCATGCCCTTCTCAATATCCATCGCCTTCATCGCGGCCCCGCCCAGGGCTACCCCCAACGCCACTACGCCCGCCGTTACGGCCACGTAGGGATTACTCACCAGCTCGATAACCCGGTTCAGGCCGGGCACCTCATCGGCCGCCGCCCGTATTTCTTTCGAGAAGCTACCTACCTTATCCTTCAGCCCCGTGAAGAGCCCGCCTAGTTTGGCACCCAGGCCGCCCGACTGGCCAGCCATGTCCTTCAACTTGTTGGTGGCGGTGCTGGCCGATGCCGTGATAGCCTTGCAAGGCCCCGTCACCATGTCCACCAGGCGCATGATGAAAGACGCTTCTTTAGCGGATGCCATAGGATTTAGGAAGATGATTTTTTAGGAAAGGCTTCGTTGAGTATCTGGCGTAGGATGCTGAGCTGGAATTTGCGCTCTTCCTCGCGGGCGTAAAGCAGGTCGTACCAAAGCTTTAGCCGGGCTTTCTCTTCCAGTTTGCGGGGATTCACCTTAAAATGAAACCGAAGGAGTGCATCAACCTTGCGGTCGTCCTGCACCCCTTCGGCTTCGTCAATTCGTAGCTTCTGATAGAGCCGGTCTAAAGCTTTTTTTTGGCTTCCATCAAGCCCGAAATGTTCTCCAGCAAGCCGAAGTACAGCGAGTCATCATCCTGGAGCTGCGAGAGGTCGCCCGCCAGCACGCACGTGTTGATGAGCAGGTCGTTGCCCTTCAGCGTGCTTTTGCTGGCCACATCGGTGATGATGGAAATTTGTTCCCGGTTGGGCTTGGCCACCCAGAAGCGGGCCGGCTCATCCGAATCGTCCGAGGGGAACTCCAGAGCCAGCACTTTGCCCCGGCTTTTGTTTTTCTCTTGAAAGGCTTCGATTTCGGGGTCGCCAAAAGAAGTTGGCTTTTTGGTATTAACTGCCACGTTAGGTGTGAATTAGGAGGTGAACGAATGGGTAAAAAGCAAACACTTGCCCGCTGTTAAGCCGTCGCGGGGCTACACGTTGTAGTCGATATGAGTTGGCACCAGATTGTATTCCATCGTCATCTTGCCGTCACCGCTTTTGCCCTCATGCCCACTGTTTTTGAAAGAGCAGTTGCGGATTATATCGGTGTAGATGCTGCCATCGTGCTCGTAGCTCACCGGGATGTCGAAGTCCGGTATATCCTGCAAGCGCAAGCCTTTGGGCAGCTGCTTCTGGATAGCTACTACTTCCTCAAAGTAGAGCGTGATGCTGGCGTCGGCCTTGTAGTTAGACCGGGCCTTGCCAATCGGGTACTTGCCCGCGCCGTAGGCCACCTGAACGTCTTCGTCGTCGTTGTACTTGAACGCCTCGATGCCCTCCAGCTCCCGGCCGAAAAGGTTGACAGCCGTGTTATTCCAGCCGGTCAGCGTGCCGAATTTGTTGATGATTGTGGCCATGACAGTTGGCTGAATTGGTTGGTAGCTAGTGAGTGAAAAGGGAGGTGGCTTAGTTGGCAAGCGGGTTCACCGCCCCTACCTCTGCCTCTAGGGTGCGCAGGATGCCGATGCGCACGTAGCTCAGCGACAGGCTCACCGTGCTAGTGCCAATCACATCCTGGTTGGGTGTGATGGTTACCGTGGGCTCACCGCTGATTTCGTCGGCCGCCGCCATCGGCGTCACCGCCTTGATGCCCTTGGCCTGGTAGTAGGCCGTGGTGCTGGCCGTCATATAGCCCGTGCGAGAGTTGACCGGTACCGAGCCCCGGAACACCGGCATCATGCCAGCGCGCAGCAGGCGGGTAGCCTTGTTGAACACCCCGTTGTCTTCGATGTAGGCGTAGTCGCTGGCCGCTTCGATACACGTCGAGCTGTCGTTGAAGTACACGCCGTCGAAGCCTGCGAAGCGGCCCGCGTAGATGTAGCCCTTGTCGCCCAGGTTCGAGCGGTCGGTGGGCGACAGGGTAGCGAAGAGCTGCCCGTTACTCAGCGCGGCACTGAGGAAGTAGCCCAGGCCGGTGTTGGTGAGCGGGTAGGTGTCGGTGCCCTTGGCGCCATCGGGCTTGCGCTCGATGTTCACCGAGCCCAGGCACTCGCTCACCTTGCGCACGCTCAGCATACCCAGGGCGCTACCGATGGCGGCGTAGGGTTTGCCCGTGGCGGTGTAGGTAGCGGGGTCGGCCCCGATGCACACGCTCACCGAGTCGGCGGCCAGTGCCCGCAAGCTGGGCAGATTGGTGATGCTGGCGTTCGGGGCAAGAATGCCCTCCAGCATAATGTTGTCTACGTAGTTGGCCGCCAGCGCTAGTTTCTCTACCAGGGCCTGGGCTACCGGCACCGCATTGAGCACGTCGGTGAGCAGGCCCGTGGTGAAGTCGCCCGCACCATAAGCCGCGCTGCCGTTCAGCACCAAGCCTACTTTGCGAATCGAGCCGTTGGTGGTTTCGTCGGTCAGCAGTTGCTCCAGTGGGCCGCCCGCCGCGCACATCGCCGCCAGGCTGGTACCCTGGGCTACCACCTTCAGGTAGAGCGTACCGTTGGGGTCGTAGGTGAAGTAGCGCTGGATGTGGTGATACACCAGCACCGAGTTGTTGGCGTCGTAGGCCGCGTTGATGCCTACCGCCACGGCGTCGGCCGGCTGGCTCAGCTTTACAATCTGCCCCAGGGTCAGCAGCCCGGCCACGGCCACGCCACCCAGCACGATGCCGTACACGCTATCCGCGCTGGGGTTGCGGCGGCCAAGCCGACCTGTCGGCTTAGAAATGAGAGGCCCTGAAAATTGGTCCATCGGTAGAAACTAATAAGAGAGTAGGCAATGCGGCCCGTAAGCCGTTTAGAGTGCATTAAGAGGCCGGCCACTGGGACCGGCCTCTTTTGCATTAAGCGTTGGCAGCGTCCGACTTAGCATCAGCGGGCTTGCCTTCAGCAGCCGGGGCATCAGTGGCCTTCGCCGACTTGTTCACGGCAGCTGCCTTTCCCACAGCTTGCGCCAGGGCGCCGGCTTCCACGGGCACGGCGGGGGTAGTGGCGGGCGGGGTGCTGGCCTGGGCAGCGAGGGCAGCCGCAGCAGCGGCCTCTTCCTGTTGCTTCAGCTCGTTGGCTTCAGCATCGGTAGCGATGTGGTCCAACACCTCCGTCGAGTCAGCGCCCGAACGGCCGATTTCGTGGACCTCCAGCTTGGTCTGGCGGCCGTGCTCACGCGCTAGGTTGAGCGCGCTGGGCAGAAACACGTTGCCATCGGCGGTGGCGAACACCTTATCGACACCGGGGTTGGCCTGAATAGTAGTTTGGGCTAGCACGGTCAGGGCCGCGAGGGAAAGCAGAGTGCTCATGGTAGTGAGTGGTGAAGATTGGGGCGCACGATGCGCTAGAATGTTGACTGAAGAGGGGCCGGACTAGCCGCGGTGCAGGTGCCGGAAAATCTTGGTGGGTAGCGGCGCGGGCCGAAACTTGGTGGGCTGGGCTTGCTGGGTGCGGCACCCGGCCGCGCCACCCAACACCAGTACCACGCCCAGGAAGGGCAAAAACTTGAGGAACTTGAACAGCCCCAGGCGGAAGCCCAGTAGTAGCAAGGCCACGATGAGCGAGATGCTTACCAGCGAAGTGCAGAAGCTTTGGTAGTGCTGCCAGTAGCGATGCAGACGGCCCACTTTAGGGGTAGGGGCCAGCGTGTAGGTGGGCGGGCACTTGGCGTAAAGGGTCACCACTTTCGTTACCGTATCGTGAATCACCTGGGGCGGCACCTTCACCAGGGTATGCAGTTGCTGGCTACCGCCCGGCCGGCTGGCCGCCGATTTCCAGATGCTCACCTTAGCCAGGCCGCCCGCGCTCACCAGGTGCAGCGTGTCGCCCACGGGCGCGGTGGCCAGACTGTCGAGCGGCAGGCGCGTACTCAGCGAGTCGGCCTTGGTGGTGATGGTTACCGGTGTCTTCACCGAGTCGGTGATGGCTACCGTAGTGGGCGGGTTCTGGGTGCCGTATTTGGCCAATACTCGTTTCTGGCTGGCGCACCCCCCGAACGCTAGCATGGAAATGAGTACCGCGCCACCTACGACACCCGTTGCCCCACCTGGGGTACCGGGGTCTTTCATCCCCAGCAGCACCATGCCTACCCCGATACCGGCCGCCGCCTCCGTCCAGCTCCGGCCGTGGCTGAAGACTGAAATCAACGACGCCAGGATGATAATCACCCCGAGAAAGCTGGTGAACGGCCCCTTGTGCAGGTTCGCCCAGGCAAATAATTTATCCATCATCGGAATAGAATAAGTCACTAACTATTAATCACTTTACCGAGGCCCACCAGGCGCGGGCGTCGAAACTGGGGCAGAACTTATAGCCTGGTTGCCCCTTGGTCAGGAAGTCGCGGTGGCCTACTACCTCCGCATCTGGGTACAGCGCCAGCCAGCGCCGGATGATGCGTATCTGCTCCGTTATCTGGGCGGGCGTCCGGTTGTCGAGTTCGTTGCCGTGGGCATCCACGCCGCCGATGAAGCTCACGTGGAGCGCGTTTTCGTTGTGGCCTTTCACGCCGTAGCTGGGTTCCTCATCTGGCCACAGCCGCTGGGAGCGGCCGTCGGGCGGAATGATGATGTGGTAGCCAGGGCGGTCCCAGTGGTTTTCCACTTTCCAGGCCGCCATAATGGCGCCTATCGAGCGGCTATGTTCCGTTTCGGTGCAATGCAGCACGATGTACTTAATCTTGCGCATGAGCTACTAGGCGTCGAAGCGGGTGAGGTTGTGCTTGGTGATGACGGCAATCACTTTGGCGGCGTAGTTCGGGTCGGTGGCGTAGCCGCATTCCTGAATCTGGCGCGCCTCCGTCTGGGCGTCGGTGAGCTGAAAGAGCCGCTGGTAGCGCGCCATGCCCCGGAAGAGCTGCACACGGTCGCGGAAGGAATCTTCGGGGGTAGGGTACTTGCGGAAGGCCGCCTGCACCGTCACCCACTTACCCACCAGGCGTTCCTGGGTGGGCAGCGTCAGCACCGGGCCTTTCCAGCGGGTGCCCGCCTTCATCCCAAAGAAGTTGTTGCCCTTCACGGTGAGGCCGCTTAGGCCCCAGTTCGACTCCAGCGCGGCTTGCGCCAGGCAAACCGAAGCACAAAGCCCGGTCCCGTGGCACACCGCCTGGGCGGCCGGCCCGTAGATTTTGAAGAATACTTCTGGTAGCATAAGTAGCTGGTGGCCCGGCTAAAGCCGGCCCCGTGCTAGCCCGTGTTCGATGTCTCACACCAGGCTCTCAGCGCGTAGGGGCCGACTCCAGCCGGACCTTATAGCGTTAGACCTTGCCGCTGATTAGGGCAGTTTGCGAACGGCGGGAGTAGGGAGCAGCCACGCCGTACACCTGGAAGCCAGCTACCGAGCTGCGATTCTCAGGGTCCAGCGACGCATCGCGGTAGAACATCTGATTGGTACCTAGCGCACGGAAGCAATCGTTAGTCGAAAAGGCAACCGAACCATCAGTATCGGTAGCTTGCGACAAGGCCCCAAAAGCAGTTCGGGTCTTCGTGGTGAGGTTGTACTTCGGAGCGTACAAGTCTTGGTGTACCTCAAAGCCGTAAAGCGAAGGCATCAAACCACCAGTAGCTACGTTCTGGAACTGAGTGGCGATGTACGTGCCAACAGTAGTAAGGAGCAAGTCAGCTTTGTGATTGGTACTCAACACCAATACGCGCCCGACCATTGGGATTTTAGCATCATCAAACGCCTTTTGCAGGTTGATGAGGTCAGCGAGTTGGAGTCGGCGGCGGCCCGTGCCGTCGTCTTCGCCGGTGGTGACCAGAATTGGGAGCGATGTGGTGCCTACCTGGGGGGCGATGGTGTAGAGGGCGTGAGCACCACTAAACTCTTCAATCTTAGCCTTGTGCTGAGCAATCACCGAGCCTGGCTTGTCGTAGGGCAAACCATATAGTTCGTCCACCGAAATGCGGGTGTTGGTGGTGTCGTACTTGTTGAGGGACACCACAATGCCGTTATCCTCACGCGAAGAAGTAGCAATAGGATATACCGTGTTGTTAATCAACACGTCAGGGTCGGCCCCGATTTCATTCAAATGAATCACGTTGTTGCCAACATAGGATGATTCATCGCGCAGTTTGGCCAGCCACGAATGTGAGGCGCGGAGTTTCTCGATAAGGACCCCCAGGAATAATTCTCTTAGTACAACGCCAGCCATTTTGCTAGTAATTTTAAAGTGATAAGTCTTTGGTTATCTGCTAATAGATAGTTAGCGACTAGGCTTTCTTGCCGATGGTGGGATAGCTATTTGCCACCAAAGCCTGGTACTTATCAGGCTGCTTCTCTGCCATCATTTTCAAGGCGTTCCCGTCTTTCTCCATATAGTCCTTGACAGTCCAGCTCGAACGGTCTTCTTTGGTACCAGTACCAGCCTCATTAGTAGGCGTAGTAGCATCGGTATCAGGCACTACCGTAGTGGTAGCCATCGTAGGCGTGGCCAAACTGTCCAGCAGGGCCTTCGTCCCGTCGAAGTCAAGAATGCCCATCTTCACCAGGTTGTCGCGCTGGGCGGCACCAACCTTGCGCTGGGCAATGGCATTGGTTACCAGCATTTCAGCACGCTCCTTGGCTACCTTCTCCCTATCAGCTTTCAGCTCATTCTGGAGGCGGGTGTAGTTCGAGGCACCGGCGGCGGCGGCGGCCACGGCCATTTCTACTTCGGTGTCGGTGGCGTTGGCAGCAAGGCCAAGCGAGTTGATAAGCGCAGGCTTATTCATGTTACTGATTGTTAAATTGGTAGAAACTGAAGAAGCCAGCGCAGCCTGATTAAGGGCGACCGGCACATTTGTGTAGTGGTACTTATTGATGACTTCGGCCGTGTCAGCGGGCAGCTCAGCATCTTCGCCCGTGATGCCCGTAATGAAGCCTTTCTCTTTGGCCGTGGCCGCCGTCATCCAGGTGGTGGCCTCCATCATGGTGCTCAGCTCTTCGGGCGTCAGGCCCGTGCGCTTCACGTAGATGTCGATGGCAGCCTGGCGGATATTGGCGTAGAGCTGGAGCGCGGCCTTCAGTTCTTTCTCGCCACCCGACACGCACAGTTCGGGGTTGTGAATCATGTACTGGCCGTTGGCCGCCATTTCGATGCCGTCCGAGAACGCGCAGGCTATGGTAGTGCCGGCACTGGCGACCAACGCGCCCAGTACAGCCGTTTTGCGGCCGGGAAAGGCCACAAGCTGGTTATAGATTTCATTGGCCTCCCACATCGAGCCGCCGCCCGTGTTGATGTAGGCTTGCAGCTCAGTCACGCCCGCCGCCCGCAGTTGTGCGAGCATCTGGGTAAAGTCGTCCGAGCCATTCGCCCACCAGTTAATATCACCGATGATGCGGATTTCCGCGATGGTACCTTGATTGGTTACCTCATACCCGTGCTTTTTGAACTGTAGACCTGCCATAGGACTGCAAAGCTGGCAGGCTAAAACTCTCCTAAAAAATTGGTTTCCAATGCGTGGGGGCACTTACGACATTCTACGGTGTACATGCCGCCAATCATTTCAAAGCGCCCGGAAATGGTGTTTTACCCGGTCAATCTTTGTAGGCATTACCACCATTTATAGGGGCAGTTAGCGCCAGTTAAGCGGGTGGAATGCAGCACCCAAATGGCCAATACCAAGGACAAGGAGCGGATACTAGCCCAGGAATTATACCTGACCGGCCACCATACTCAGAAGGAAATCGCCGCGATGGTGGGCGTCACCGAGAAGACCATTGGCGTGTGGGCCGAGGGCGGCCACTGGGAGAAGATGCGGGCCGCCCGCCACTCTACCCCCTCCCAGGTAGTAGGCAACCTCATCGAGATTCACAAGGCCCGCACCGAACAGATTCTGGAGGCTATTCGCGGCGGCTCTACCGACAAGTTTGGCGATGAGATGCTGAAGATGGCGCAGGCTATCGAGAAACTTCAGGGCTCCACCTCGCTCAGCACCTACATCCAGGTGCTGCAAGAATTCATGGGGTTCATCGGCAACAAGGACCATAAGTTTCGCGCCCAACTGGCAGAGTATCAGAGCGCCTTCCTAAACCAAAAAGCAGGCACCAATGGCTAAGGGCAAACCGACTCGCAAAGAAGAGCTGGCGGCGCTCCAGCGCTACCAGGAGCAGCTGGCGCACATCAAGGACAGCGCCCGGCCCGACGTACTACACAGCGCCGAAACCAAGGAGGTCCGCATCAAGCGCGCCAAGAAGGACTACGGCTTCATGGTGAACCACTACTTTCCCCACTGGGCGAAGTCGGACTGTGGTAAGTTTCACATTGAAGCCGCGAACAAAATTCTTCGGGATGGCAACATCGCGCTGCTACTGAAGTGGGCGCGGGGGCTGGCCAAGTCAACCCACGCCGATATTCTCATTCCTATCTGGCTTCACGTTTTCCACGGCCAACCGCTGTGCATGTTGCTGATTGGCAAAAGCCTGTTTGATGCGAAGGTGTTACTCAGCGACTTGCAAGCCGAATTTGAGGCCAACCCCCAACTGCTGGCCGACTTCGGCCCGCTGCTGGATGAAGGCACCTGGGCGAAGGGCAACTTTCGCACCCGCATCGGGGGCCGCTTCTTCGCCCTGGGCAAAGGGCAGTCGCCCCGTGGTAAGCGCAACGGCCCCCAGCGCCCCAACTACATCGTGCTCGATGACGTGGACGATGACGAAGAATGTGCCAACGCCAAGCAAGTAGATAAGTCGGTGCGCTGGGTATTGCGCGCCCTCATTCCAGCGATGGGTGCCGAGGGCGGCCGGCTGGTGATGGCTCAAAACCTCATCGGCCCCTACACCATTCTCAGCAACTTATCGGAGAATGAAGAATTCGAAACCTTCCAGGTGAACGCCCTGGATGCCTACGGCCAACCGAGCTGGGACTACTACACGCCCGAATTCTATGCCCGCATGATGCGCCGCATCGGCACGGCTGCCTTCGAAACAGAGTACATGAACAACCCGCAAAAGCAAGGCAAAATCTTCACTGATGAGCACTTGCCCTACGCGCCCGTTCGCAAGCGCCACCAGTACGAGCGCATCGTAGCGCAGTGGGACATTGCCTATTCGGGCAGCACGTCGGCCGACACTAACGCCGTGCCCATCGTGGGCCTGACACCCAGCGGGCAGAAGCATTTGCTCACCGGCTTTTGCCGGCACTGCAAAATGGAAGATGCCTTGCGCTGGATGTACGAGTACTACCTGACGCTGCCCAGCACGGTAACCATCGAGTGGTACGCCGAAAGCCAGTTCTGGAACCAGGCCGTGGAGCTGGCCATGCAAACCGTCGCCCAGGAATACGGCTTCCGCCTCCCCATTATTTTCGATGAGCGCCCCACGGGCAACAAGTACAGCCGCATCCTTCAGATGCTGCCCGCCATGCAGCGCCGCGAGTTCTACGTGAACGAAGCGGAGAAGCACAACCCCGATGTGCAGCGCGGCCTGGACCAAGTGCGCGGCATCGAGCCCGGCTACTCCAGCCACGACGACTTTCCCGACGCGCTGGCCGCCGCCATCGGCAAGCTCGAAGAAAGCCAGCTCACCTCCGACACTGAACCCGTGCTGGGCGCCCGCGCCACCAGCTCCAAATTCTAGCCTACCCCCATGCTCTACTCTTACCTCACCTCCGAAGACCTTGACTCCACCATCAAGGAAGAACAGCTCACCCAGCTGGTACGCGACAACCTGGGGCTGGTGGCCGTGTCCGAAGCCAACGCCGTGAGCTGGATGAAGGACTACCTGGGGCAGCGCTACGACGTGGCCGCCAGTTTCCCCGCTATCGGTGAGTGGCAGCCCGGCAACGACTACGGCCCGGCCCTACCCGTCATCGTGCCCGGCACAGTTATCACGGGCGACAACCTGTATTACGTCCGCGACACGGCCACCGAGGCTACCAGCTACACGCCACTCTACGCCTACAACGATGCCGGCCGGCTCACCAACTACGCCTGGCACGAAGGCCAGTGCTACCAGGCCCTGAAGAACAGCCTGGGCGTGGAGCCCGGCAACGACACCGACTTCCCCGACTGGGAGCTGAGCTGGCGGCCCCGCGACCCCCGCGATGCCAAGCTGGTGGCCTTCTGCCTCGACATTACGCTATTCCGGCTCTTCACCCGCGTCACGCCCCGCCGCATTCCCGACCTACGGGTGAGCCTCTACAACCAAGCCAAGGAGTGGCTCACGATGGTGCGCGACGGCAGCCTGACACCCGACCTACCCCGCCCGATTAAGGTGGCCGATTCCAGCGATGAAATCCGCTGGGGCAGCAACGCCCCGCAAGGTCACTATTACTAAGCCAGTCTAAACGGTATCTAAACGGCCTTCCTGCCCACATCGGCCCGCGCTGGTAGCCCAGGCGGCCCTACCCCCTTACCTAGCCTTATGAATCTGCTTTCCTACTTACCCGACCGCGTGACCAATTTCTTCCTGTCGCGCATCCCATCCCAGCGCATTTTGGTGGAAAATGCCTTGCGGTCGGGGCCGCCCAGCAACGGTTCCGCCAGCGAGGGCATCGTGCCTGAAGTGGTTGCCCAGCGCTCTACTTCCCTTCAGGAATGGACCAACGCCGTGAACCTGGCGCGCAATCCGTTCGTGATGAACCGCCGCGACCTCTACCGCGTGTTCGACAACGTGATGCTGGACCTCCAGCTGACTACCCTACTCGACAAGCGCATCGAGCGGGTGCAGGCCGACAAGTTCAAAATCCTGGATAGTGAGGGCGTGGAGCAGGAAGAGCTGGCCAAGCTATTCGAAACGATGTGGTTTCGCCAGTACATCAAGTTCGTGATTGAGAGCATCGCCTACGGCTTCAGCCTCATGGAGCTGGCCGACCAGGAGCTGAAGTCGGTGAGCCTGAAGCTGGGCAACCGCACGGTGCAGTACTACCCCCTCCGCAGCATCAAGTTGGTGCCCCGCACCCACGTGCGGCCCGAAAAGGGCCAATGGGTGAAGAACGTGTTTGACCAGGAAGGCCCCAGCTTCCGCGATGAGGCCGTGCGCAACTACTACCTCGAAGCGGGCGACCCGGCCGACCTGGGCTTGCTCTACAAGATTACCCCCGTGGCGCTGGCCAAGCGGATGGCCCTGGGTAGCTGGGGCGAATTCAACGACAAGCTGGCCATCCCGTTTCGCTGGGTAGTAACCAAGGGGGTAGACAGCAAGCGCGAACAACGCCTGGCGCAAATCATGGCCAACATGGGTAGCGCGGGCTGGGGCATCTTCCACCAGGGCGAAGAAATCAAGCTGCTCGATGGCGCGAAGGGCGACCCCTACAAATGCTTCCTGGAGCTGCTGACCTACTGCGATAAGCAGATGAGCAAGGTATTCAGCGGCGAAACCCTCACCACCGATGAGGGCAGCGGCACCAAGGCCCTGGGCGCGGTTCATATGGAAGTAGCCGAGCTGAAGCACGAAGCCGACCGCACCTTCATCGAGTACATGACCAATGAGCAGCTGATACCGCGCCTGGTGTGGCTGGGCTACCCACTCCAGGGCTGCAAGTATGTGCGCGATGATTCGATGGAGCTGAGCGTAACCGACCAAATCAAGGTGGATGCGGTGCTGCTCCAGTTCTATAACCTGGACCCGCAGTACATCGCCGACAAGTACGATATTCCGCTGGAGATGATAACGGGCAAAACGCCCGAAGAAGTGGCGGCCAACCTGAAGAGAGCGGCCGACGCAAAAAAGCCCAAGCCGGTAGCGTAACCCCGCCTACGCCACCGGCCACCAATACCCACGCGGACCACGGTCCGGGCTGCTGCCAGCCCGCGCCCTACCTACGACCTGCTACCGAATTGCCGAATCACGCTACCCCCCGCCTCAGCGCGGGCGAAGAAGAGTACTTGCGCAAGTTCTACGACGCGGCGGGCGGCCGGGGCTGGAACTACCAGACCTACCAAAAGAACCATTCCCAGCTACTGGGCGCGGTTTCGGAAGGCTGGCCAGCCAAGACCGTGAGCCACACCTACGGCGATGAAGACCACCTGACGCGGGCCAACTTCGAAGCCGACGTACACGTGTTCGGTCACGGCAAAACCGTAGCCCAGACCCTCCAGCTCAACACACTGCTGAAGGATGCCAAAGATTTCGAGAGCTTCAAAACCGAAGCCAGCAAGGTGCTCACCAACTTCAACGAGCGCAACCTCCGCACTGAGTTCGACACCGCGAAGGCTACCGCCAACGCCACGGCTAACGTGCTGCGCGCGGTGGCCAGCGGCGCGAAGTACATGGAGCACCGCGCTACGATGGACAACCACACCCGCCCCGTTCACGCGGCCCTGAATGGCAAGGTGTGGCGCATCGATGACCCGAAGGATACTGCCTGGCGCGCCTGGGTAGTGCCGCTGGGTTGGGGTTGCCGCTGCCACGATGTCTTTACCGACGATGCTAAAGCCGGTGACCTCATCAGCACCGATGACGCCGAACGCCTGGTTGGCCCTGATGAGATGAAGCGCCTCACCGAAGATGGTTTCTTGCAGGACCGGGTACATAAGAAAGCGCTCTTCACCAGCCGCCAGGGCTACCTGGCTAACCTGCCTGGTGGCAAAATCGCGTTCCCCATCAACGACCTCACCTACCTGGACCAAGCCCAGGAGCCGTGGAAGCAGGTCGAAAAGAAAGATTTAATAAGCTACAAACCGGCTGCTAAATCGGATAAGGATGCCCTGGCTGACTTTGCGGCCACCGCCAAGGACGCCATCAAAGCCTTCACCGACTACCGGGGCGCGCCGCTCTTCCTCTCCGAAGCTGGCCTTAAAACCCAGGTGGCGACGGCGGCCGGTGCTGAGCAGTACTTCAACCTGGAAAAGCTGGTGGCCGCGCCCGATGAAGTGTACTTCAGCATGGCGGGCGATGAGCTGACCAATACCTACCTCAAGTTCTACGCCGATGACACGGTGCTGAGCGTGGAAGTAGCCTACTCCAAAGACTTGCCCCAGACGCTCCAGAGCTGGCGCAAGCTGCCCGCTGGCAAAATCGATGCGGCCCGCCGTGGCCTGCTCATCCACACCTCGAAGTAATGGATGCGCCCAATAAAGTCCCTTTCGATGAGTTCCTTACCCGCTTCCGCGACTTCAAACAGAACGTCTTTCCGCGCCAGGTTGGCCGCCTGGCTCTTGCTACTTTCGATGAGAACTTCGCCAACGGCGGTTTCACCGACAAGATTTTCATCCGCTGGAAACCCCGTAAAGGAGATACCGAAAACCGGGGCCGCCAACTCGGTGACGGCGGCAGACAGTCGGGGCGTGCTATTCTTATTAAGTCCGGCCGACTTCGGCGCTCCCTTCGCATTGCCAGTGCGAGTGCTGGCCAAGTGCGGCTTGTGGCCGGAAACCAGGACGTGCCCTACGCGGGCATCCACAACGAAGGCGGCACCATCACGGGCACGGCCAGCGTCAGCGCCCACTCGCGCCGCTTATTCGAGTCCGATGAAGTATCCAAGCCGGGCGCGAAGAAGGCAAAATATGTGAAGATTCACACGGGCACGGTGCAGGTGAAAGCCCACACCCGCAAGATGAATACCCACATTCCCCGCCGCCAGTTTATGGGCAATAGCCAGAAGCTGATGGAGCGCGTGGACCGCAAGTTCTTCGACGGCATGAACCAGCTCTGGCAGGCTTCTTGACCACTATTTAGTCCCTACCCCTATGCGTATTATCTCCGAAGCCTACCAGCACCTGGGCAACAAGCTACTCACCGAAGTGCTCGATGATAGCCAGCGGCCGGCCTTCCACTGGGCGGACCTGTGGTACGAGCAAACCGACTTCCCCGAACTGGCCGAAGCGATTGACTACCCCGCCATCTTCTTCGACTTCGCCGCCGACACCACCACCAGCATCGGTGAGCTGGAGCAGGATGTGCAGCTCAACACCGACATCTACGTGGCGGTGGATAGCATTGCCGACACTGCCATCAATTCGCCCGAGCGTGGCGATGGCCTGCACTTCCTGGAGCTGTGCGCCCGCACCCATGCGCAGCTTCACGGCTATGAGCACGCCAGCTGTGGCAACCTGGACCGGGTAGGTTTCAGCCGCTACAGCGCCCGCACCAACGTGATAGTCTACCGCATGAGCTACCGCAGTGAGGTAGTTGATACCTCCGCCACCGACGTGCGGCGCGCCACCAAGCCCGGCCCCGGTCCGGTTATCACTACTAGCCCGGTCTTTGATTTGCACTAAAAATTATCCTTATACTAACTCCTATCGCTTGCTTATTCATTTTTACTTCAATAAGTTTGAACCACAATCCGACTTATGCGTGACCCACTTTTACAAGCAGCCAGAGAGAAAGCGATTAAAGATGATTACGCCAAGCTAGCCAGCCAGCGCATCTACAGCCGGACCTACATTATCGACAAGCTGAGCCAGCAGTACTACCTCAAATGCAACACCATCGAGCGCATTGTATGGGGCGAGTACGACACGCGCCGTAGGCTAAAGGAAGAGCGCGCCCGGCAACTGGGCGCCGCCGCTTAAAACGAAGAAGGCCACCCAGTTGGGTGGCCTTCGCTACTTAGTGCCGTTGCCGCAATTCTTATTAGCTATCTCCAGAATAGGGCCGATGTCTACCCGCCAACTGCCGCCCAGATTCTTGTCATGCAGCCATATATCTTCCAGATTTTGGTACTGATGCGTGGACTTAGCTGTACCATTCAGGGCATAGGTAGCGCCTTTTGGCGTACTCACCAGGTAGTAGATGTCCTTTTCGCAATGCACGATAACGGTGTCTACCGTGAAAGGCCACGGCTCACTTTTGAGGCTCTGCCTCGTCACCACCTGAGCATGTTCGTAGCCAGCCGTCAGGTCCTGGGGCCGTTGGGGGCCGCAGCCAGCCAGCGCCAGCAGTGCCGCTAGTAAGAAATACTTCACTAGTAGCAGAATTTACACGGGTCCATTTCCTGCTGGGCTTGCCGCAGGCTCATCTTCACTACGCTGGCACCGCAGTTGTGCAGCCCGCGGCAAGTCGGCGAAGCGTGGTATTTTACGGTGTTGCCGCTGTTACAGTAGTACACCACGGCCCCGCTGGCGCTAGCCACTGGTCTGGGCGTGGCCTTGCCCGTGGCTATGGTGTGAACGACCTTGCCCCCCGTGGCGTAGGGCTGGCTGGCTTCCGTCACGGGCACGTACCGCTTCGTGGTTACCGTCTGGGTAGAAGTCCAGGTTTGGGCGGGCACGGCGGCCGTGGGCAGTGCAGAGCTATCGCGGGTGCTCACCAGGCAGCGGCTTATTACCCAGCCTTGCCCGGCTGCCTGCCCCCGGTAGGCGGGGTAGCTCACGTAGGTGAACTGCTTACGGGTGCGGTCGCCCAGGTGCTGGGGGTTGTCGGTAGGGGGGTTGCTCACCACCTGCACCGAGTCGCCAGCGCCCAGGTAGGCCGGCAGCTCATACCCCATTCCGGGCTGTGACTCGATAGCCACGTGCCCCCGATTGGCGTAGCGCACGGCCTGGGCGCGGGTAGTGTAGGAGCCCAGCAGCAGCGCAACCCCAAAAAGTAAGCGTTTCATCAATGACAGTTAGGTGTAGTTAAGCCCGTAAATATGCGCATCACTTTCGAGGTTAAGCACGCATCGTGCCGGACCTAGCCGCCACTTGCGGCCCGCGACACCAGCACCACCGCCACGTCCATCGGTTGGTAGTGGTGGCGTAGCTTCTCCCAGGCCGGTAGCACCGAGGCCGATACACCAACCTCTACCACCTCTCGGTACACCCGCGAATAGGAAAGCTTTACGCCCGTGGCCTTCTCCAGCAGCGCTAGCACCCCCTTCAGGGTGCGCGACTTCAGCGGGATGCCCGACAGGCCAAAGGTGTTGATAGTGGATTTCGAGTTGGCCGCTTCGGGGGTAGCCGGGTGGTAGCGGTAACCATCACGGCTTGCGTCGCAACTCTTGCCCAGCACCGAGCAATAGTAGGTAAAATCGGCGGGCATGTTTTCAAATATGGAAAGGCGTTTTCAAATACGAAAGCGGGTGGGTCTCACTTTGGGCTAACCCACATCTGCCGTTGCCCGTCGTAGCGCCAGCCCAGGCCGCGCAAGTGGGCGCGGTAGGCGCGTAGCTCTTCGGGCGTCAGCTTGGCCGCGAAGGTGTCCGACCACGCATCTGGCCAGGACCGCGCCACTGGCTGGTTGGCCTGCTTAATAGCCAGCATAATTTCGGTGAGGTATTTATTTATGGCCGTTAGCGTGGTCTGGCGCTGAATGAAGGCGGGCACCTTCTTCCAGTTATTCAGCACGTATATCCAACTGGCCAGCGCGCCCGTGTCGTCTTTTGCCAGGCAGTGGCTGCGCAGGTAGCCGATGATGCTGTGCAGCGCCTTACCTTGTCCCCCATCCATCCGCGCTTCCATGTTGGTTTCGCGTAGGCAGAAGGTCCGGTATTCCGCCTCAAACTGCTTGTACAGCGACTGGGCAGCCTGCAACCCGGCCGGCATATCCGACGCGGGCAGCACGTGGCCAGCCTGGGCAGCCTTGCCGATAAGGGTGTTCAGGGCCGCGTTCAAGGCCTCCGCCAGCACCACATCGCCCGCGCCCCGCTTCTCTGCTAGCACCATCTTAACAGCTTCTATTTGTTGAGGAAGGGGGTAGGACATCAGATTAGGAAGTAGGATTCGCTTACCCAGATTTGTAGCATGCTAGTGATTTTCAATTCAGGATAGCGACGCATAAAGTCATCAAACCACTGTGCATGAGGACGTCCGTACACATCATAGACCTGTCCGTTGGCATAGGCTAAGGCCCACCAACCATTCTTAATATCAGGCGTTTGGCAGCGTAGAATGCAGGGCCAAGGGGTCTTAGCATCAAATTCTACGAACCGCCGATTGCAGTTGTAGCCAAGTAGCCTAGCCACTTCAATAAAGCTGTGGCCTCTCCAACTATTTGCTTTCTGAAGATGCTCTGGCAGCTTTGCCCATATCTCAGATTTAGGCAATCCAGTGATGGTTGCTAATAGAGATTCGTGAAAATCCCATTCGCTGCTTGCGGTAACTAGCTCTATTTCATATGGCTTGATGCTCATTTCTTAGTCACCCGTTTGGTTTCGTTCTTGTACATCGCCTCTACCTGGCTTACCACGGCGGGCAGCTCCGAGAAGTAGAGGTAGTTCAGTATCACCTGGCGCGGGTTGTTGCTGCCGATGTGCTGGATGAAGTAATCGATGCGGTCCCAGTCGGCTTTGTCGTTTCTGTCCACGTAGCCCAGCAGGCACAGATAGTGGATAATCTTTCCACGCATTGACTTGCAGCGCTTCGAATGGGTGTCTTGCAGGTAGCGCAGTAGGGCCTTCACCTCCACGGGCCTTAGCTCCGTCGAGCTGGTGGTTCGCTCATCGCTGAAGGCGTACACCAGTTGCTCTTTCTCATCATCACCCAGGCCGCATTCCTTCAGCAGCAGGTGAAAGCGGCGGTTTTCGGTCGCGTTCATAAAAAAATGATACCTTGTATTTACACTCTCTATTTTCAATCAAATGCCACAGCAAAAACTCGAAATTTTCTCTAAAAAAACTAGCAACTTGGATGCAGATTTCAGCAATGAAATATCCCGCATCAGCACTCTCGGCTGGGCTATCAAATCGTTCAATACCAACATTGTCACTACACTTGGAGGGCAGGGCAATCCAACTTATCACACTGTTGTATTAACGGTGCTTTTTGAAAAGCCCTAATCAGCGGCACACACAATTTGAAGCCTCACTTAGCTACTCCTGAGTGAGGCTTCTTCGTGCAAAGGCAGCACCGCTACCCATGTAGTAGAGCAGGGCCCGGCCGGGCTGAAGGCCCGAAACCCCAGCCGCTGATACAGCCGCTGGGCGGGCGCATTATCCTGGTGTACACTTAGCCCTAGCGTAGGCTTGCCGTGGTCGGCCGCCACCGCGCCAGCCAGGCGTAGCAACTCTTCCGCGATACCGCGCCCCCGGTATTCTGGCAGCACGAAGAGCGAATGCACGAAGCCGCCCGGCTCACGCAGGCGCAACCCCAGGCTGGCCACTAGCCGCCCGTCTACCATAGCGATGAGGCAGGCCCCGGTTACGTACTCGCTGTCAATCTGCGATTCCAGGATGTCGAAGTCTACTACGGGCGCTGGAACTACTACCGGCGCTGGCTCAGTGGCCTTTATCTGGGCACAGCGTTCGCGTACTGTTGGCATTGGAGGTAGCTTAAAAGGTAAGTTGGTGTGCCTGGGCGCGGAGTCGAACCGCGCCTACGACCATCCAGGCTGGGGTTAATTGGTAGAGACAGGACCAAGCTGCGCTTCACTGAAGAGCGCTTCTACTGCCGCCGCTGTCTGGTGATATTGACGGGTAGGTCGGTCAAACCTCAAAACAGGCACCGCGCAATACCAGAAGCCCTCAATGGTGGGGTGAGGTCTATCGACGCGCACTTCCTGTCCCAAGTAGTACTCGCCCCGAATTACTATTTTCTTCTCGCCAGCTTCCATGCAAGTCATTAATTATTAATTAGAAAAGAATCATCCAGGCGCTGGCGCTGGCCAGTATCAGTAGGGCCTCTAGGGTGGCGGCTACCTTGCCACCCTCCCAGTTACCCAGGCCGTGCGCGTTCAGCCACTCATCGGTCCAGGCCGTGGTACCCGCGTACCACCAGGGCAGCCGTAGCCGAATGTTGAAACTGATGTCGAATACCAGCGACACCACCGAGGCCAGCAGCACCCAGCTCACGGCGAAGGCCAGCCAACTCTGGGTAGCGGCCAGCACCAAGCCCGCCGCCAGCGTCATCGTTTCGAGGCGCTGCCGAAAGCCTACCCGGTGCCAGCGTTTGTTGCGGCTTATATCCAGCTCACTCGCTACCGTTTCAGGGTTCAGTTCCCGAAAGCGGCGGGCCGCCAGCTCATCGCGGTGCGCCCACTCATCGGCCAGCAACGTGGCTGCCCCTACCAGGACAGCCACTTCTACCAGGGGCATCATGCGCGGGAAGCCTTTGCCAGCCAGATAATGAACCACAGGATGGTAGCCAGCACGATGCACAGGCTTACCGTGTGCGGAATGGGTACTATCAGAAGATGTACCACCGCCAGCACTGCCCAGATGAGCACGATGATGAGCGGCACGTTTAGCGTCTTTTGCATAAAATGGAGGGGGTAAGAAGTGAGAGAAAACGCCGTAGCGTAGCGCCTGGGCGCGGAGTCGAACCGCGCCTACGACCATCCAGGCTGGGGTTACTTCTTGAGGGCGATGTAGAAGTTTTCGTCGTTGCGGCTCATCAAACCCAGCTTTTGCAGCTTCTTGCGCAGATTGGGCAGCACACACCAGGCTTTGAGCAGCTGCTTCATATCCACCTTGGGCGCCAGCGCGTCGGGGTAGTCGTTTGCTACCAGCTTCAGCAGCTTCACTTCGTGGTCTTCGGGGGTAAGCTCCAGGTCCCATACCAAGCGCTCACCCTCTTTCTTGTAGCCGATGGTGCCACCAGCGAGCGCCAGCGTTTTCTTGCCGTCAAATTCCGTCGCATGTTTATCAGCCCACGCCAGCAGCTCATCACGGCGTGCGGCCTGGCGTTCCTCCACCTGCTTCAGCTTCTCTTTTAGATTGATTTTCTCCTGCTCACCGTTGGCGTAGGCCAGTAGCAGCATGTTGGCAATGTCCTGGGAGGTCTGAGCCGATTCCACGACCTGGTTTTGGGTAGTTTGCATGGTTGTTTGAAGGGGGTTAAGAGGTGGTAAAAAGTCTTTTTAGGTGCTGATAAGTCTGCTGCTGCTCACGCTTAGCGGCGTCGAATTCGGCCCACAGCACGTCATTCGGCAAGAGGTCGCCCCACACGGCCGGCCCGTGGTAGGCGCGGTACAGTTCGCGCACATCCAGACCTTCGCGGTGCCACTTCAGCGCCAGCTCACCCGGCACATTGTGCAGGATGAGGTTGTCGCGGTTGGCCCAGAGCTGCCGCCACCAGGTCCAGAAAATGGGTAGCGTCCGCAGCAGCTCCGCATCTTCAGTCGTCAGCCACTCGCTGGCTACCAAGTGCTCACAGTACTCTCGCGCCAGGTCCAGCTGGGCATTCAGGACCTGGCTTAGCGGCAGGTCCAACAGCGCGGCCACCGCTAAGCTCAGGCGTTCCATTTCCAGGCGCGTGTTCATCAGCAAAGCAGTTGGTGGAGGATATCGATTAGGGGGCGTAGGCGGTGGGTAGGGTCATTGGTGGCGGGGCTGCTTAGCAGCCAGGCCAGCAGCGTCAGGGCTTCCGATTCGGGCACCGTGAGCCGCACCAGTTGGCCAATCTTTCTGTGGTGTAGCGCGGGCCGTAGCTGTAGTTCACAGGCCAGCGTTTGGGCAGCACGGCGGCCGGCGCTGGCCGCCGAATCGAGGGGCACGTTGGGCGTGGCGGCCACCCGCATCAGCAGTTGCTCCAGGCTGCCAGCCACTTCACTGGGCAGCGCCAGGCGCATCCGCGCCCGGCCTGTCATGTTCTGCGTCCACTTGGCCAGCGGGGGGTAGAGTTGCCGGACCTTAGCCATTGGTTTCCAGCAGTTCTAGTTGTCCGGTTTCTACTTTGGCCTTCTTTTTCGGCACATCTTCCACCTCCTTATTCAGCCAGGGCATCACCTGAAAAGGCACCGTAGGCCCGAAGCGGCTATCGCTGATGGCCACGCCCTTGAGCACCTTGGTCTTGATTTCGGCCATGAACCGGATGGTGCGGGCGTGCGAGCCGGCCGGCTGGTTATCGGCCGTCGAGTGGCTGATGATGATGAAGCTGATATGGGGCAGCTTCTCCTGTAGCAACTTGAAGCGCTCTACCGTCAGCTCGATGTACTGGAGCGAGTCAATCACGGCGAAACGCGTCTTCTGGCGCTTGTTGCTCAGCTTCTCCACCATCTCATCGAAGGTGTCACGGTCGCCAATCATAAAGGGGTGATGCTCACATTCGTGCATCGCGCACTGGTTTAGCACCTGCTGGAGCGATACCCCTTGGCCCTGCTCTACCGAGTTGTAGTAAACCTGCCCGAAGCGGTTCAGCTCCTTGCAGAGCTTCATCACGAAGGTGGTTTTGCCGTTGCCTGAAGGCCCCCACACCATCATCGAGAAGCCCACGCTGGGCAGCCCGATGGCCGCCAGCCACTCAGCCGACAGGGTGCGCCCGTGCGCACCCTGCAAATCTTCGATGGTAGAGTATCGCTTCCCTACCACCTCTCTTACACTAATTGACTTGCCCATTTTTTTCTAAAAGCTTGAGGCGAATGCGATTACAGTTTTGGCAGTTATCGGCCCGGCCGTGGTTCTCTGAGCCGTGGCGCAGCACCCAGTTGCGCGACCATCCGAGGCCCTTGCCACAGAGGCTACTTCCTGAGTAGCTACCTTCTTCAATGCGGTAGTAGTGGCGCTGTGAACCGTCGCCAGGGCCTACCCAGCCCTCCGCTAGCGTGCTGACATCCATCACCCTAGGCCGCTATTTTCATGAGCGTGGCATCGGCCTGGCGGCGGCGAAGCGTGTCAAACAGTTCGCGGAAGTTGGCCGACGTATCGTAGAGCCCGTCCAGCTCTTTCTTACCCGTCACCCCGAAGGCCGGCCCTATCAGCTCCACGTCGGCCCGGCTCACTACCTCCAACTCTACCGGCTCCGTGGCGAAGCGGCTCAGCAGTTGGGGAAAGCAGCTCCGCAGGTTGGCGGCGCGCAGCTTCAGTTGCTCCAGAAAGCCGTTAGCCCCTACCAGCACGATACCTACGCGGCCGTTTACCTCATCGCAGATGTCCTTAATGGCCCCGAAACCGCCCTCCGAAGTGCGCTTAAACAGCGCCTCCGACTCATCAATGATGAGTAGCGGGCTGCTCATCGTGAGCAGTCGTTCCGCGATGGCCACGCAAATGCGGTGGCGGGTGCCCACCTCGCTGGCACCCACGGCGCTGGCAATCGCCTGCATGAACTCCTTGGCGTTCATGGTGTTCTTGCAGCGAATCAGGAACGTTTCGCGGGGGTTGAGCCGGGTAAAACGCGCCACTGCGAAGCTCTTACCCGCGCCCGTCAGGCCGTCCACGATGCGCCATTCCTTGCGCACCTTGGCGTCCATGCACGTCGAGTACACGGCTGCATAGTTATCCGTCTCGAAAAAATCCGACGACAGCCCCAGGCCCATCTGAAGCTTCAGGAATACCGCGTCCGAAATCTTGCCCAGCGCCGCGCCACCCTGGGCGGGCACCGCATTCCACTTGTTATCGAGGATGTAGCCTACGTAGGGCGCGTTCACGCCGCAGGACTTGGCTACCTTATTCTGGCTCATGCCAGCTTCCTTATGGGTTTCGATATACTCGCGTACCCCGTTGGCAATATTTGCCTTGAATTGTTCGGTGAGCATTAGGTTTGTGGTGTTGAAGGTTTGAATTGAAGCCCGTCCTGGTTCCAGCCAGGGCGGGTTTTGCTTTTACAGGGGCAGATAAATCACATTTAGCAGCTCTGAAAACCACGCTTCTTCATCGTGGACAGCGTTGCTTGAATCGATTTTTTTGCCGCTCAGCGTGGAGCCAAAAAACCGCCCATTGAATAGAGAGAGTAATAGCTGACCTTCCTCATCCTCAGTGCGAAAGAGGACTTGCACATAGTCAGAGCCTTCTGTTTCGCACTTCTTTGCATTGAGCGTCCAGCCACGCTCTTGGCACTTTTCGCGTAGCTCATCTAGCTCGCGCACTCCTTTGAATTGTTTCATGGTGGGTAGGGGAAAGGGTGATTAGCTGAAGTCGTTGCCTAGGGCGTTGTAGGCATTCATGCGGTCGCGGGCACTGAGGCCGGGCTTCTTGGCCGCTGGCGTTTTCGCCACGGGCACCCGCAAGCCCTCATCGCGTAGCAGCGTGTCGGCGTAGAATTCGAGCTGGGCGGTAGCGTCTGGGGTGCTCAGCACCTGGGCGAAGCGGGTATCGAAGCTTTCCACCACCGTGCTGGTGAGGCGTGCCCCATCCACCAGCGCCCGCAGCTCCTTCACGCCGATGCCAGCCGGCACCGCCATGCCGTACATCGCGGCCTCCAGCTCCAGTTGTTTGCGGTCGATTTGGGTGCGCATATCGGTGCGCTGCTGCTCTTTCTGCCCTAGTAGCATCAGGTCGGCGGGCGTCTGCTCTGCCTTAGCCATCTGCACCCGCTGGCCGCGCTTCAGCGTGGTGAGGTACACATCGGTGCCCGCGTCTTTCGCATCGCTGAAACCGAACACATCCACTGAGTTGAGGTCGGTTTCGTCGTAGTACACGCGTACTTTCAGGCCCTTACCCATCTGATGGGTGTGGCGCACGTAGGCCGGAAACTCGTACTCGTAGACCTTCTTGGCCACCGTGATGCTCACTACCGCATTGCGCACCGTGGTTACCGTGTGCTGGTGTAGCAGCGTGGCGCGGCTCAGCGCGTCGAGCACCGGCGCTTCGGGGTGCAGGTCGGCTTGCAGGCGCGCCCAGCGGGTTTGACCGTTCCACTTCTCTACTGGCTGGTGGTTGTATAGCGCCACCAGCTTATTAATCTGTTGGATACCCAGCTCCAGCGTTGCCTGGGCAGCCGTGCCTGCGTAGTCGGGGTTCGGCTTGCGCTGGGCATCGATGGCCGTGATGTTGGTACCCTTCCAGCCGTCTACCGACTGGGTGAGGCGGTTCAGTTCCTGTAGCAGCCGCTCCACCAGGCGCGCCTTTGGGTTCGGGGCGTGCTGGCGCGGGTCGTTCGGCACTGGGCGCGTCACGTGTAGGCAGGCCCGGTTGAAGAGCTGCTGGGTGTCGTCGGCCAAGTTGCCCGAAAAGCGGTCGCTCTCAATCTCGATGAAGCTCCGCCCGCCCATCTGCTGGAGGTGGTTGCGGTACATGTTGCGTACCAGCAGCCCGTTTTCCACCAGGCCTACCGAGTAGCCCGTGATGGCTTCGGAGTGGTAGTCGAACACCGCCACCACCGTGAGCATGATGGTAGCCTTGCCCACCTGGGTGTAGAAGTCCACCGAAAAGCCGTCGTATCCGCCCTTCGACAGGGAGTAGGTAGGCCGTTCGCGCCGCTGGTGAGGCAGGTAGGCTTCCAATGCGGCGTGGCCGTCGCGCTCCCAGGCCGTGTGCAGCCGCACTTCGTCGCGCTTCAGGAACGTCTTCATGCCCGACAGGCTTACCGGGTCCTTGTCTGCCTCCACACAGCGCCGGATATAGCGCCGATACACCTCTTTTAGGTCGAATTTGCCCCCCTTTCCGGGGTTCATAAACAGGTAAATGATGGTGTTTGCGTGCCATTCAGCCCCATCTACACGGGCTCCGAGGGGCACCGAAGCCGCCTCTTCACCCTGTTTTTTGCCTATTTTCTGGGCATTGGCGGTGCCGTAGCGCTTCGGCACCAGCGTGAGCAGCGCCCGTTGGTGGGCCTGCTGCTTCAATTCCTGCACCGACAGCCCTACTTCTCCATCCGCACCCAGTTGAAGCGCCTTGCTAAAGGCCAGCTCCTTCTGCTGAAGCACCCGCACGTTGCCTACCCGTAGCCCGTAGAGGTTCAGCGGGGCTACCTCATTCAGCACCGCTTCGCGCAGCTCTTCCTTCCGCCCGAA
Source organism: uncultured Rhodanobacter sp. (assembly GCA_964657755.1). GTDB lineage: Bacteria > Bacteroidota > Bacteroidia > Cytophagales > Hymenobacteraceae > Hymenobacter. Next base: position 2,955 of record CAZZWL010000033.1, on the reverse strand, counting down.
GCCCAGTGCCCGCAGTTGCGGCTTGCCGTCCACCGTGGCCAGCAGCCGTAGCCAGCCGGCCGCCTGGGTGAGCTGGGCGGCCTTCACTTCCACCGTGCCTTCGGGCGTGGCTGTCAGGCCAGCGCGGGTAAAGAAGTAGTTGTAGTCGGTGGCTACCACCGTTTTGGTGTGCAGGCCCACCAGCGCTGAGCTGGCCACCGCCAGCTCAGCGGCGCGTAGCTGGGTTTGCTCTGCCTTCAGGTTGGCCAGTAGCGCTTCTTTGGCGGGCAGCTTGGCCCGCGTCGCGGTGGGTATCGAGTCATATGCCACCAGCCGGGCGCGGCCATCGAGCGGGTTCGCAATGTTCACCCAGGTCTGTGCCAGGCCATCGCGGTAGCGCTTCATGGACTTGCACACGTAGCCTTCGGAGATGCCGAAGCCTACTAGTTCGGCCACTTCGAGGTAAAGAATACCGTTGATTGGCTTCATTTACCTGCCTCCCCTTCCAGCTCCAGCTTGCGCTTAGCCACTAATCCAGCGGCCACCTTATCCAGGTAGGCGCTCACGTCTCTGCCACTGGACCACTGCTTCACATACTTCGCCGAACGGCCGGCAACCGTGGCCAAATAGGCCAGCGAAATGCCGTACTGTTTCAGTTCTGTAGCGTGAGTTTGCTTTTCGATGGTCATCTTTGCAGCCTAACCGATTGGTAAGGTCAACAAATCTACGTTTCAAAACGAAGCAAAGACAACTTTTGAAGCAAAATATTTTTCAAAATGAAGCAAGAGGTTGACACAGTGCCGGTTCTCAATGCGCGCTTGGTCCAAATCAGGTTAGCATTGGAGCTTAATCAGGAGGCATTTGCCGAGCTGATAGGCATGTCACGGGCACACCTCAGCAACATTGAGCGGGGCCGGCGCGACGTGCCCTTCGAAGTTGTAACGTTTCTAGTTGAAGCAAAAGGGGTATCTGCTCACTGGTTCCACACTGGTAGCGGCACCATGTTCGCTAGCCAACAGCAGCAGCAGGGTAAGGTAAATGGTCATGTAAATGGTCAGGTAAGTGGAAAAGACAAAATGAATCATGTATCAAACCAGGTACAAGAGCAGTCGCAAAACACCTACCAGCCTACCCGTACTGAAATCATCGTTGCCACTCAAGACACCACCGGCAACCCTACCTACACCGTCGTTGGCCACAAGGCCGCTGCCAACTACTTAGGCGGCTACCAGTCTCAGGAGTACTACGAAAGCCTGGGCGTCGTCACGCTACCCCGCGCCCTCGTAGGCAGCAAGAAACAGGGTATCTTCTTGCAGATAGAAGGCGACAGCATGACGCCCAAATTCCAACACGGTGACTGGGTAGCTTGCACCTTGCTAGACCGCTCCGAGTGGTCGCAAGTGCGTGACCTTGACTGTTATGTAGTCGTCAGCAGCACCTACGGCATCCAATTCAAGCGCGTCAAGAACACGATGGCTAAGTATGGCTTCCTCCGCTGCAAGTCCGACAACCGCCGCCACCGCGCCTACAACATCGAAGAAGAAAACATCCTTCAACTCTTCCGCTTCGTGCTCCACGTTTCCCCCGACGCCAGCAATCCCGAAGATGCGCTCTACCAAAAGGTAGACCACCTCGAAGACACCACCACCGACCTACGCGAACTCTTCGAGCAGATGCAAAGTCGCATCCAGGACCTCGAAGAGGTACACCCAGGCAACCTCAGTAGGCACTTAAAAGACCCAAAAAAGCCCACTAAATAGCCATTTAAGGGCCGTTTAGTGGGCTAAAATTGCGGTAAAATGAACATCTGTCCCCATTTGAGAGGCCATAATTAACCTTAAATGGTAGTAAGTGCAGGTTTGAATTTGCCCATGCCTACCTCGGTAAAGTCCGAAAATCTGCGAATCCAGTGAGATGAGCCATTATTTTGAGCTTCGCTCACCCCATTTCTTTATACAGGTTTCGTTTTACCCCCCATAACTTACTTTCCCCTTTTCCCATGTTTCTCTTTTTTTTAGGTTTTATCGCCCTCATTCTGGGCTTCAATGCTAACCGCTATTCCGAGGGCTTTGCGCGGTGGCGCGGGGGGCTGCTGCTACTGGGCGCGGCGATGCTGGTGCTGGGCGCGGTGTCGAGCATGGTGGTGCAGGTGGGGGTAGGGCAGGTGGGCGTGCAAACGCTGTTTGGGCAGGTGCAGCCGCGAGTGTTGCAGCCGGGCCTGAGCGTGGTGAACCCGCTGGTGAGCGTCACGCGCTTCGACACCCGCACCCAGAACTACACCATGTCGGCGGTGCGCACCGAGGGGCAGCAGGCCGGCGACGACGCCATCCGGGTGCTCTCGGCCGATGGGCTGGAGGTCGTCATTGACCTCACTGTGCTCTACCACGTGGTGCCCAGCGAGGCGCCCAAAATCCTGTCCACCATCGGTGAGGACTACCAGGAGAAAATCGTGCGCGCCATTGCCCGCACCCGCATCCGCGACAACGCCGTGTACTACGACGCGGTGGCGCTGTACTCGACGCGGCGCGAGGAGTTTCAGACCCGCATCCTGGCCGCCATCGAGAAGGATTTTAATACCAACGGCCTCAAGCTCGACCAGCTCCTGATTCGCAACATCCAGCTGCCCGAGTCAGTGAAGCGTAGTATCGAGAGCAAGATTTCGGCCGAGCAGGACGCCCAGAAAATGCAGTTCGTGCTGCAAAAGGAAAAGCAAGAGGCCGAGCGCAAGCGCGTGGAGGCCCAGGGTATTGCCGATTACCAGCGCATCGTGAACACCGAGCTCAGCGACAAGCTTTTACAGTACGAAAGCATCAAGGCCCAGCAGGCCATCGCCCTCTCGCCCAATGCCAAGGTCATCATCATGGGCAAGGGCAGCGGCGCGCAGGTGCTGATTGGGGATAAGTAGCCCTACCCCCGTTTGTCCTTGCGAGCGCAACGAAGTGAAGCGCGGCAATCTTTCCTAATCGTCGGGGTAGT
>CAZZWL010000032.1:7659-41195 GCA_964657755.1 uncultured Rhodanobacter sp. | reverse complement strand
CTACACAAAGAAGGGGTTTCCGGCACTAAGCCGGAAACCCCTCTTTGTTTCTGCCCAGTTTTTTTTTCGGGCGGCTACTGATACTGGATGTAGAGCGGCTTCGGATTGAGCTCGGCCAGCACTTCTGTGGGCGTCATCAGGTGCGATTTCTTGGGCTTGATATCGTACTCGTAGAACAGCTTGAAGCCGGTGTACTGCACGGGCTGCTTCTCCACGTAGGCCTTGTACGAGTCCTTTTTGAGGGTCGGGTCGCCCCAGCCGTCCATGTCCATCACCACCTGCACGCGCGGGTCAAGCTTGATATTTTTATAATTGGTCACCATCTTTTCCGTGAAGCGGTGCACCATCAAAATCTTGGGGGGTAGGTGGTTCTCGCTCACGATGCGCGCCAAAAAATTGATGGCGAAATTCACATCCTTGGCATCGTAGGTGCCAATTTTCTCGCCGGGGCGCGCATTCTTAGTTTCCATCGCAAACTCCGGGTCGATGCCCAGATGAATGGTCGGGTCTTTAAGGTATTCCTCCAGCTTGGGCAGCTCGTGCGCCAGGTTGCTGAGGCCCACCTGCACGTCCATAAACAGCAGCGCATTCTTCTCCTTGGCCCAGGCGCGGGTTTCCTCAATCGTACTCTTCGAGTTCATGAGGCGGTATTTGCCATCGGAGCCGGCCGCGCCCTGCGCCGTGATGGTGACGCTGTGCAGCGCCGGCATCACCGGGATGCTGGGGTCGGCGGCCTGCCATTCGGCCAGGACTTTATCAAACTTGCGCATCATCTGGGCCTTGGGCTCGCGGCCCAGAATACCCATGCCCTTGGAGCGGATGTTGCCATAGAACGCCACGATGCGGTGGCCCGGCAGGATGGCGCCCGGCAGCTGCCCGGTTTTGCGGGCCACGCTATCGGCCTTGAGCGAGTCGCGCTGCAAGGCCAGGCGCTTGAGCTTCACGGTATCGACGGGGGCCGGCTTGCTGTCGGCGGTGAGCGTGTCGGCCGAGCCAGCGGTGGCTTCGCCTTGGCTGGAGCGGTTGCAGGCGGTGAGGGTAAGGCCCGCCAGCAGGCCCAGGCCCAGCGCGCCGCGCCAAGCCGAATGAAAACGTAAACGCACTACAGGGGAGATAAGTAAAATACGGCGCAAGTTACGGCACGGCCGGGGGTGGGCAAGTAGTAGCTGGCCGGGGTGGGGGCCGGGCACCGCGAGGGGGGTAGGGCTGCTCATCTGGGGAGGGCAGGCTGAAATACCTTGCGGTCTCTTTGCCTAACTGCTGCTGCCCGTGTTTTCCCGTTTTACCGTTGCCCTGCGCGCGCTGGCCGCCCTGGCCCGCACGCCAGCCCTGCTCACCGAAGTGCTGGCCGCCGATGTGCCCGCCTGGCGCGCCCGTGCCCTGGCGCACGCGGCGCGGTGGCCCGGCCTGGGTGCCGCCGGCCTGCCGCTGGTGCCCTTCGCGCATTTTGTGCGGGCCACGGCCCCGGCCGCCGCCCGCACCGTGGCCCCGTTTGCCTTCGGCGATGGCGGCTCCCTACCCACCGACCTGCTGCTGCTGCGGGCGCTGGCCCGGCAGCGCCCCGGCTGCCGCTACTTCGAAATTGGCACCTGGCGCGGCGAGAGCGCCGCCAACGTGGCCGCCGAGGCCGCCACCGTGCACACCCTCAACCTGAGCCCAGCCGAGATGCGGGCCCTGAGGCTGCCCGCGCGCTACATCGACCTGCACGGCCATTTTTCGCGCCCGCTGCCCAACGTCACGCACCTGTACGGCAACTCCGCCACCTTTGACCTTGCTGGGCTGGCCACCAGTGCCGGGCCGTTTGACCTGGTTTTTATTGATGGTGACCACCGCTACGCGGCCGTGCGGCGCGATACGGCACGAGTGTTCAAGCACTTGGTGGGGCCCGCCACGGTGGTGGTGTGGCATGACGCCAGCCGCCAGCCCGGTCAGCCGCGCTGGGAGGTGCTGGCCGGCCTGCTCGATGGCCTGCCGCCCCGCCTGCCCGGCCAGCTGGTGCAGGTAGGCAATACGCTGTGCGCGGTGTATTCGCCCCTACCCCTGCTCGCGCAGCCCAACGACCCGCTGGCCGACCCCGGTCAATTTTCGGTAGAAGTAACGTTCTAGCCGGCGCGCAGCTGCCGCTTGTACAGCTGCACCACGTTCTCCAGGCCCAGGTACAGCGCGTCGGCGACCAGCGCGTGTCCAATGCTGACTTCCTGCAAGCCGGGCAGCTCCTGGGCCAGATAGGCCAGGTTTTCCAAGTCCAGGTCGTGGCCGGCGTTCAGGCCCAGGCCGGCGGCCACGGCGGCGCGGGCGGTATCGCGGTAGGGCATCACGGCGGCGGCGCGGTCGGTGGGGTAGTAGCGGGCGTAGGCCTCGGTGTAGAGCTCAATGCGGTCGGTGCCAGTGTGGGCGGCGGCGTCAATCAGGGCCGGGTCGGGGTCAAGAAAGATGCTGACGCGGGCGCCGTAGCTCTTCAGCTCGGCCACTACTTCGCGCAGAAAACCCTGGTTCTTCACCACGTTCCAGCCCGCGTTGGAGGTGAGGGCCTCGGGCGCGTCGGGCACCAGCGTCACCTGAGTCGGCCGCACCTCGCGGCACAGGGCCAGAAAATCGGGGGTAGGGTTGCCTTCCACGTTCAGCTCGGTGGTGACGACGCTCTTCAGGTTGCGCACGTCGTCGTAGCGAATGTGGCGCTCGTCGGGGCGCGGGTGCACCGTGATGCCTTCGGCCCCGAAGCGCTCGATGTCGCGGGCGGCTTGCAGCAAGTCGGGCCGCGCGTGCAGGCCGCGGGCATTGCGCAGGGTGGCGATTTTGTTGATGTTAACGCTTAGCTTGACCACTGATTAGCTCGGATTTTAGCGGATTTCACGGATTTCGTAGGTGGCGCGGGCCTGGTGAGGCGGCGCGGCGGTGCAAGGTACCTTTGCCGGGCAGCCCTTCGGCGGCGGTGCCTTTTCTCCTAACCAACTTCCGCATGACTAGTTCGCTTCGCTTGCCCGCTCGGCCAGGGCCGTTGGGGTTGTTTGGGCTGCTGGCCACGCTGCTTGTGGGGGCCGAGTATGCCGTGGTGCACCGGGCCGACTTTGGCCGGCACCCGGCCCTACCCCCCGCCGTCGCCTTCGACCTGCTCGTAACGCTGCCGGTGGTGTTTTACCTGTGCTTAGTGCGGCAGTACCGGTTGCCGCTTACTACGTTGGTGGCGGCTATTGGCGGTGGGCTGGCCCTGAGCCACTGGCTGCTGCCCACGGCAGCCCTGCCCTTGCTGGGGTGGGCGGGCCGGCTGGCGGGGGTAGGGGAGGTAGCCACGGTGGCCTACACCGCCGTGCGGCTGCGGCGCGTGGTGCGCGGCTATCGGCTGGCCCGGTTGCAGTCCGCCGATTTTATCGAGAACCTGCTCGCCGCCGGCCAGCCGGTGCTGGGCCGCCTCACCGCGGCCGTGATGACGGAAGCAGCCGTGGTGCGCTACGCCCTGCTGGGCGGCTGGGCGCCGCTCGAAGCGGGCCCCGGCGAGCAGCCATTCAGCACGCACCGCGCTTCCGGTTTTGGGGCGCTGCTTGCGGCCTTCGCCGGGCTAAGCGTGGTGGAAATGGCGGCGGCGCACCTGGTAATCGGCCACTGGCACCCGCGCGCGGCCTGGGTGCTCACGGGGCTGAGCGTCTACTCTTTGCTGTGGCTACTGGCCCACGGCCAGGCGGTGCGGCGGCGGCCGGTGCTGCTTACGGCCACTACCCTGGTAGTGCGGGCTGGCTTCGTGTGGCGAGCTGCTATTCCGCGCGCGCAGTTGCTAGCGATAAAAAGAATAACGGACGTGCCTACTCCCGCGCCAGGCCTGCTCAACGCCGCCCGGCTGCTGCTCACGCCGCCCAATCTGGTGCTCACTTTTGCCGAGCCGCAGCCGGTGCATGGCCTGTACGGGCTGCGCCGCACCGTGCGCCGCCTGGCTATTTACGTAGACGAGCCGGCCGCGCTCATGCGGCAGCTGGCGGCTGGCTAACCAAGCTTTCTTTGCAGTAGGCACCTCCTGGTGGCCGCTTTTTTTCTATTCTCTTCCCCAACCCATTCTTTCTAATGGCTCTCAAAGACACCATCGACGCCGGCATCAAGCAAGCCATGCTGGCCAAAGACAAAGTGCGCCTCACCGCCCTACGTAGTATTAAATCGCAGATTTTGCTGGCCGAAACGGCCGAGGGCGCCAGCGCCACCGGCCTCAGCGCCGACCAGGAGCAGAAGCTGCTCATCAAAGCGGCCAAGCAGCGCCGCGACTCGGCCGCCACCTACAAGGAGCAGTTCCGCTCCGACCTTGAAGAAACGGAGCTTTCGGAGCTGGCCATCATCGAAGAGTTCTTGCCGCAGCAGCTTTCCGAGGCCGACCTCGTGGAGAAGCTCGTGGGCATTATTCAGCGCGTGGGCGCCACCGGCCCCTCCGACCTGGGCAAAGTGATGGGGGTAGCCGCCCGCGAGCTGGCCGGCCAGGCCGATGGCAAAGCTATTTCGCAAGCCGTTAGCAGCCTGCTCAATAACACCAATTTTTAATTAATCATCAATTATCAGTTATCAATCATCAGTAGGCCGTCAACCTGAGCTTGCGAGAAATTTCGTTCTACTACTAATTGCCAACTGACAAAGGGATGACCGCGCTCGACCTGCTCCTGCTTCTGCCGCTGGCCGTGGGCACCGTGAAGGGCTACCGGCGTGGGCTGGTGCTGGAGGTGGTGTCGCTGCTGGCCTTCGTGCTGGGCGTGGTGGGTGGGCTGAGCTTGCTGAGCGCGGCCATTCCGGTGGTGCGCTCGTACCTGGGCGAGCTGTTTGGGCTGCTGCCGCTGGTGGCGTTTTTGCTGGTGCTGGTGGCCATTATGTGGGGCGTGCACCTGCTGGGCGGCCTCGTGAAAACGGCCGTGCACCTTACCCCCCTCGGCGTGCTTGATAACTTGCTGGGGGCCGCCGCCGGCGCCCTCAAGTGGTTGCTGGGCCTGAGCCTGCTGCTGCACGGCACCGCCCTGGCGGGCTTGCCCCTGCTGGCCCCCAAGCTCACGGCCGGCTCGGTGGTGCTACCCTGGGTGGTGAAGGCTACCCCCCTGGCTTTGCAGCTAACGGGCTACGTGCTGCCCTTTGCCAAGCACCTGCTGGCCAAGGTGAAAGCGGCCATGTGAGGCAATTATCAATCATCAGTTATCAGTCAGAATTTCCTGAGTATCTAGACTGAATAAATGGACTTTACTAACTGATAATTGATGATTGAAAATGAAAATCCTGCTGCTCGATAGCTTCGACTCGTTCACCCATATGCTGGCCGACTACCTGCGGCAGCTGGGGGCCGAGGTGCTGGTGCGCCGCAACGACACGCCCCTGGCCGAGCTGCGGGCGTTGCGCTTCGCGGGCCTCGTGCTGTCGCCGGGGCCGGGCACGCCCGCTACGGCTGGCAACCTGCTGGCCGTGATTGAAGCGTATCACCAGCGCCTGCCCATGCTGGGCGTGTGCCTGGGCCAGCAGGCACTGGGCGAATTTTTTGGGGCTACCCTGCGCCGTGCCGCGCGCCCCGTGCACGGCAAGGTTACCGAGATTGAGCTGCTGGGCGACGACCCCTGGCTGGCCGGCCTACCCCCCCGCCAGCCCGTGACGCGCTACCACTCGCTGGTGCTGGACGCCAGCACGTTGCCGGCCAGCCTGCGCCCGCTGGCCGTGACGGCCGACGCCGACCGCGAGCTAATGGCCCTGCGCCACGCCACGCTGCCACTCTACGGCGTGCAGTTTCACCCCGAGGCCCTGCTCACCACGCATGGCTTGCAGTGGCTGGCCAATTGGGTGCGCTGTTGTAACATTGCATAGGTCGGTTTCGGCGTTTGAAGATATTCGTGGCTGGTTGCCCACCCGGCAAGCAGTGCGAAACCGAAAAGGCAGCCACCAGAAATCAGCAACCAGCACCGCATACCGTATGGAGCTTCGCCGCCAGCAGCAGCACGGGTTTGACTACGTTGACGAGGGCCAGGGGCCGGTGCTGCTGTTGCTGCACGGGCTGTTTGGCGCGCTCAGCAACTGGGAAGAGGTAGTGGCCGAATGCTCGCCCACGCACCGCGTCATCATTCCGGTGCTACCCGTCTACGACATGCCCCTGCTGCAAGCCACGGTGCCAGGGCTGGTCGAGTACGTGGCCACGTTTGTGGAAAAGATGCGCCTACCCCCCTCGTTTACGCTGCTGGGCAATTCGCTGGGTGGCCATATTGCCTTAGTCTATGCCCTGCGCAACCCCGGCCGGGTGAGCCGGCTGGTGCTCACGGGCAGCAGCGGCTTGTTTGAGGATGGCATGGGCGGCTCGTTTCCTAAGCGCGGCAACTACGACTTCGTGCGCGAGCGGGTGGGCTACACGTTCTACGACCCGCAGGTGGCTACCAAGGAGCTGGTTGATGAGGTGTTTGCCGTCACTAATTCCAATGCCAAGTGCCTGCGCATGATTAGCATTGCCCGCTCGGCCCAGCACCACAACCTGGCCGGCGACCTGCACCGCATCGCGGTGCCCGTGCTGCTGGTGTGGGGCCTCAACGATACCATTACGCCGCCGCCGGTGGCCCACGATTTTGAGCGCCTGCTGCCCCAGGCCGAGCTGCGCTTCCTCGACCACTGCGGCCACGCCCCCATGATGGAGCGCGCGGCGGGCTTCAACCGCTACTTGGGGCAGTTTTTGCGGCGCACGGCCCCCGCGCTTTTGCCGGCCGCGCCGGTTGCTTCGGCGCGCTAACCTCGACGTTGGGCGGGGCGCGGCTTGGTTTTTGCCGAATGGCAGCAACCTTTCTTACCCGTTAGTAGTCCTACTCTTGCCTAGCCTGCTGCGGGAAGTTATCCGGGGCTTTCAGCAGAAAAACACCCGCCAATGCTAAGTTGCGCGGGCGCTGTCTGCCTTAGCTCCTCCGTGGTACCTGTTCGTTGCCTGCTACTTAGCTCGTGCCCCTATGCCTGCTCTACTCGCCGAAGACCTACTCAACCAGATGATTCCGCCCCTCAAGGGTACCGACACCACGGCCAAGGCCGCCCGGTGGCTGGAGGAATTTCATGTGGGCCAGCTGCCCGTGCTGGCGGGGCGACGCTACCGGGGGCTCATCACCGAGCACGACCTGGCCGACTACGAAAACCCCGATACCCAGCTGGCCGAGCTTTCGCTGGGCTACGCCGATGCGCACGTGCAGCACGACCAGCACTTTTACCGCGTGATGGAGCTGGCTATTGAAAATAAAATCCAGCTCGTGCCCGTGCTCGACGAGCGGCAGGAATACGCGGGGGTCGTGACGGTGAGCGACGCGCTGGCCGCCTTCGGGCCGGTGCCTGGCGTGGCGGGGCAGGGTAGCATTTTGGTGCTCACGATGGAGGAGCGCGACTACTCGCTGTCGCAAATCAGCCGCTACGTGGAGGAGAACAACGCCAAGATTCTCTCGGCCCACGTCATTGCCGACGAGCACGACCCGTACCGCATTCGCCTCACGCTGCGCCTCAATACCGATAACCTGGCCCGCATCACGGCCACCCTGGAGCGGTTTGGCTACGTAGTGTCGGCGCAGTTTAGCGGCACGCCCACGGCGAGCGAAGACGAGCAGGAGCGCTTCGACGCGCTGCTGCGCTACCTCAGCGTCTAACTTTACTGGGTGAAGCACCGCGGCTGGCCATCTTTTTTTAGGGTAGTAAGGTGGTTCGGTTTTGCCTGGTGGCTCGGGGCCAGCGGTCTGGCCCTGGCCCAAACGCCCCTACCCCCCGTTTCGCCCGACAGCCTGCGCGAGCTTAGCCAGGAGCGGCGCCCCCCGGCGCTGGTGCCCGTGGTGGCCCCCACCGATACGCTGGTGCGCGTGGGGGCGTGCCCCGGCCCGCGGGTGCGGGTGGGGGCCATCTTATTTGCGGGCAATAGCCGCACCCGCGAGCGCACTCTGCGCGCCGAGCTGGACTTTCGGGAGGGTGACTCGCTGACCGTGAGTGATTTGTATGCGCGGCTTGAAGCTAATCGCCGCCGACTCTACAATTTGCAGCTCTTTCATGCGGTATTGGTGCAGGCCAGCTGCGGCGGCATCGGCGAGCTGGTCGTCCTCATTAGCGTGCAGGAGCGGTGGTACATTCTGCCTACCCCCATTTTTTCGCTGGCCGCGCCCACGTTCAATGCTTGGCTGTCGCGCCCCGACCACTGGCGGCGCCTCGACTACGGCCTGCACCTCACCGATACTAATTTCAGGGGTAGGGCCGAGCAGCTCACCGTGAACCTGCAGCTAGGCTTTAATCGCAAATACGAGCTGTTTTACGAGGCGCCCGGTTTTGGGCGCCGCCGCCGGGTGGGGCTAGGCTTTGGTATTTCGTATTACCAAAGCCGCAACCTCGATTACAACACGCTCAACGACCGCCCCCAGGGCCTGGCCGAGCCCCAGGACAATACCTTCCCCATCCAGCGCTTCTACGTGTCGGGCGGGCTGCGGCTGCGCCACACGGTGCAGCTAAGCTCCGCGATTGATATCTCCTATCATCGGGAGTCAATAAGCGACCTTATCTACTTGCTCAACTATAATTACCTGCTTGGCCAGCAGCAGCGCCAATACGTGGAGGCCAGCTTAATAACGACTAACAACCAGCGCAATACATTCGCCTACCCCCTCACCGGGCAGTTTTTCCAGGGCTCGCTCACGTTGCGGCAGTTTGTCGGCCCCGCTGCGGCGCCGGCCTACGCGCTGGCGCGGCTGCGCTATGCCCGCTACCTCAGCCTGGGCCATCAGCTCTACTACGCCGCGGGGCTGGCGGCCCAAACGCGCCTGTTGGCTACCCGCATCGCCTATGCCGACTCGCGTAGTCTGGGTTACGATGCGCTGGTGCGCGGCTACGACGGCTACCTTATCGACGGCCGCTCCTACGGCCTGGTGCAGCAAGGCCTGAGCTGGCGGGCCTGGGCGCCGCCCCCCCTGCGCCTGCCCTTCGTCAATAATCCTAAAGTCAGCACCCTACCCCTGGCCGTTTACCTCAACGCGTTTGTCGATGCTGGCCTGGCCGGCGGGAGCACGGGGCGACCCCTGCCCTCGTCCAACGACCTACCCAACCACCTACTGGCATCAGCAGGTCTCGGGCTACATTTGGTAACCTATTACGATAAAGTATTTCGCTTCGAGTTGTCGCGCCTGCTCAGTGGATATCCAAAATATGTATTTCTGCTAGGTACCGGCTTTCCTATTTAACCGGGCGTCGGTATATTATCTTTTTGTTATGAAAATCGCGATTTTGGGCAAGCCTTTCGACGAGACGGTGGCCCCCCATCTGCAACTGCTCCTTGACGAGCTGCATACCCGTGGAGCGGAGATTATCATAGTTGAAGCATTTCGGGAGTTTATGGCCGCCCGGCTGCGCCTACCCCCCACGGTGGGGACTTTTAGGCGCGGCGACTCGCTACGTGGAACGCAATTTGTACTTAGCATTGGTGGCGATGGCACATTGCTAGATACGGTTACGTACGTTGGAGCCCAGCAAATTCCTATTTTGGGCATTAATACCGGTCGCCTGGGATTTTTAGCGCCTATCAACCCCGACTACATTCCCCAGGCAATTGATGCGTTGTTTAAAGGCCATTTCACGTTCGAAGACCGCAGTCTGCTTCGGGTTGATACTGACCCCGATGTATTCGGACAGCTTAACTTTGGTCTGAATGAGTTCAGTATTCTCAAGCGTGACACTTCCTCAATGATTGTTGTACATACGTACATAAACGGTGAATACTTGAATTCTTACTGGGCTGATGGGCTCGTTGTTTCAACGCCAACGGGTTCAACAGGCTATTCGCTGAGCTGTGGCGGCCCGGTTATGCTGCCGCAGACCAACAATTTTATTATCGCTCCCGTATGCCCCCACAATTTAAACGTCCGCCCGCTGATTGTTTCTGACCAAAGTATAATTTCTTTTGAAATTGAAGGGCGGGCCACCAGTTACTTATTAGCGTTGGATTCGCGCTCCGTACCAGTCGAAGCCAGCGTCCAAATTGCCGTTCGTCGCGAAAATTTCAATGCCCGCTTAGTTAAACTGAATCACGTCAACTTTTTAAGCACGTTGCGTAATAAGTTGAATTGGGGACTGGACCGCCGCAACCCGGCCAGCACAGTGCAATTGAAATAACGCAAAAAGTTTTCTCAAAAAACAACATAAATTTTTTTAGTTCCTTTTAGTACTTACTTTTGTATTCGCTGCGAACTGCGTCCCGTATAGTTTGTGGCTCACATGCTTAGCTAATATTCTACCCTGCGCCTTATGACTAAGATTTTCACGTATTCAACTGCCCTGCTAGCCGGGCTTGCATTGCTAGGTTCGACGGAGCGAGCTGATGCCCAGCAGTTCAGTAAGCGCAAACAGTATACCTCAATTGGGGTGAGCCTGAACGCGATGAACTACTTTGGTGACCTCAACCCGCTCACCAATTTCGCGTCATTCCACGCGGGTGATACCCGACCTAATATCGGCTTAAATATCACGCACCGTTTTTTTCCGCGCGTTTCGGGGCGTTTTGCTCTGGCCTACGGTCAAATTACGGCCGACGATAACACCAACGCCAACCGGGATGACGCCAATGCTCGCTATCGCTATACCCGAAATGCTAGCTTCCGCAACAATATTTATGAGGCTTCAGCCGTAGTCATAGTCGACTTGATTGAGAACCGTAACAACTATCTCAAGCGTCCTGACTTCGTTCCTTACCTGTTCGTTGGCGTAGCTGGTTTCCACCACGCGCCAGAATCTAAGTACACGGATGGCAGCTACGTCGACTTGCAATCCCTTAAAACGGAAGGTGTTGATTATAGCAAATTCCAGTTCTCGCTACCCTTCGGCGCAGGTGTGCGCTACCGCATCAACCGTAACTTAGATGCCTCTTTCGAGATTGGCTTCCGCAAAACGTTTACGGGCTACCTCGATGATGTAAGTAGTAATTACGCTAACTTGGCTGGTGCCAGTGCTCCTGCGCAATATTTTGGCGGTTATAATAACGGTACTTTACCGGGCGGTGTTACCAATACTTCGACTGGCGTAGCTGGGGGCTTCCTGCCCGGTGCCAAGCGTGGGCAGGGTAAAACGGATTGGTACACCGTTACCGGCTTCTCGCTCAACTACATCCTGAATCCGAAAATTAAGAACCCCAAGTTCCGCTAAGCCCTTACTGGCTGGCTGAACATTCATCCCCCAGTCTGCCGCATGGCCGTTTCCCGATTTTCTTCCGTGCTCCCCGTTAGCCTCGTGCTGGCGGGGAGTACGTTTTTTTTGTCTAACCAAGCTTTTGCTCAGCATACCAGCGAGTTAGGTATTGGGGTTGGAACCACCAATTACAAAGGCGAAATATCGCCGCAGTTTCAGTGGCAGAATAGCCGCCCTGCTTTCACCGTGTTTTATCGGCGCGATATCTCGGTGCCTATCACCCTGCGGGGTGGTTTCACGGCTGGCTTCCTGCGCGCTACCGATGCCAATGTGATGGGCGTAAACGGGGGGGTAGCGCCCTTGCAGGACTACCGCCAACTAAGCCTAAGTGGGGGGGTAGTAGAAGCCTCGGGCGTAGTGGAATATAATTTTCTGGATTACCATCGGCGGCAGGACCAGCACCGGGTGCATTTTTCGCCCTATCTGTTTGGGGGGCTGGCGCTTTACATCGCCAATACCACGGTCCGCAGCGCGAACATAGCCTTGCAGCCGGACTTCAATCGGCAGGGTAGTAAAGTCGGGATTGCGGTGCCAATTGGTGTTGGGTTGAAAGCGGCTTTGACTGAGCACTTCAATCTGGGCTTGGAGATGGGAGCACGCAAGACATTTACCGACCAGCTTGACCATACCGGTGACCAAAGCCCTTTGTTAGTAAATAGCCACGACCAGGACTGGTACTACTACACCGGCGTTAGCCTGTCTTATACCTTCTACAAAATTCTTTGCCCACCCACATACAACCACAATAAAAGGTTGTTGAGGTAATGCATTTGCAATAGTAATTTACGGGTAAAATATTGCATAGTAGAACGTTGCGCTTTTTGCGGTGGGTCGCTAGCTGTGCCTGGCAAAGAGACAAAGGGGTAGGACTGCAACCCTTTGCGTAACTTGCGCACTCTTATACGCAAACCGCAACAATGACCGAACGGTCCGCAATCGACCTCTCTAATATTCCCGCTCACGTCGCCGTTATTATGGATGGTAATGGGCGGTGGGCCAAACAGCGGGGAGGACTACGCGTGTTTGGGCACCAGAGTGCCATTACGGCGGTGCGCGACACGGTAGAGGAGGCCGCAGAGCTAGGAGTTCAATTTCTAACCCTATACGCCTTTTCCACCGAAAATTGGAATCGCCCCGCCCTGGAGGTCACTGCGCTGATGCAGTTGCTGGTGCACACCATTCGTAACGAAACCAGTACTTTACTCAAAAATAGCGTTCGCTTACGTGCCATTGGTGACATAACCAGTTTGCCAGCAAGCTGCCAGCGCGAATTGGCCGAAGCAATTGAATTGACCAAAGCCGGTACGCGGATGACACTGGTGCTGGCACTGAGCTACAGCGGCCGCTGGGACCTCACCCAAGCAGCCCAGCGGCTAGCGTCGGATGTGGCCGCCGGGCTAGTGCAACCGGCCAATGTAACGGAAGCTACTATTACAAACTACCTGACTACTACTGGAATACCAGACCCGGAGCTGCTAATTCGGACGAGTGGAGAGCAGCGTATCAGCAACTTTCTGCTCTGGCAGCTGGCTTATACAGAACTTTATATCACCCCGGTGCTGTGGCCCGATTTTCGGCGCAGTCACTTTCGCGATGCTCTCCAGGCCTATCAGGGTCGGGAGCGGCGCTTCGGTAAAACCAGCGAGCAGCTGACGAATTCCTGATGTATTCTATAGTGATGATACGTACCTACTTGCGCGGTGGCCTGTTGAGTTTTCTGCTGCTAGCCAGTTTATTGGCTACCCAGTCAGTACGTGCCCAAGGGATAACGCCTACCCCCGCGGCAGGTGCCGATGAGCCGCGTAAGTACCAGCTGGGCGGTATTACGGTGAGCGGTGCCCGCTACCTAGACCCTAATACGCTGATTGGCCTGTCGGGTTTACGAATTGGCGACGTCGTGGCGGTGCCAGGGGATGACATCGGCAAGGCTATCCGTAAAATCTGGGCGCAGGGTATTCTGGCCGACATCTCAGTAGGCATTGCCCGAACGGAAGGAGATAAGATTTTCCTGGATTTCAACGTGCGCGAGCGGCCGCGGCTTTCCAAGTTCACCTTTGAGGGCATTAGCAAAGGCCAGGCCGATGAGATTGATAAGAAAATCAAGCTCATTCGGGGCAAAGTAGTGACGGATGCTCTGCTGGCTAACACCCGTACCCAGGTACGTAAGTTCTACACCAATAAGGGTTTTCTGGACACCAAAGTTGTCATTCGTCAAGTGGCCGACTCGGCACTATCTAACAGCGTAGCGCTGAAGATTGACGTGGATAAAGGCAACAAGGTGCGTATTCACGACATTGAGTTTGAAGGTAATAAAGCGTTCAAAGATGGTAAGCTAGCCAGTCAGTTCAAGAAAACAAAAGCCCGTAAGTCCTACAAATTCCTGACGCCCGGCAAGTTCCAGCGCTCAGAGTTTGAAGATGATAAGAAGAAGCTGGTTGACTTTTATAATGACCAGGGCTACCGCGACGCGACCATTGTCTCGGATACGATTGAGCGCGATGAAAAAGGCCTGATTGTGAAGGTGAAAGTGGACGAAGGTCCCAAATACTACTTCCGTAACATCTCCTGGAATGGTAACTACCTCTACGACAGCAAGACGCTGGCTTCGGTACTGGGTATCAAGCGGGGAAGTGCCTATAGCAAGGAAACGCTGGACAAGCGCCTGAGCTACAACCCAACTGGCCAGGATATTACCTCGCTTTACATGAACGATGGCTACTTGTTCTTCGCGATTGACCCGGTGGAGACGAAGGTAGAAGGCGATTCCATCGACATTGAGATGCGCATCACGGAAGGAGTTCAGGCGCGGGTGAAGGATGTGAACATCGCTGGTAATACCAAGACGTCCGACCACGTGCTGCGCCGCACGCTGCGCACCTTGCCCGGTGATAAATTCAACCGCGAGCTGCTCATTCGCTCGCAGCGGGAGATTGCCACGCTGGGCTATTTTGACCCTGAAAAAATCGGCATCAACCCCGTGCCTAATCAGGCCGACGGCACCGTGGACATCAACTACACGGTGGTAGAGAAGCCTTCGGACCAGATTACGCTCTCGGGCGGCTGGGGCGGCTACGCCGGGTTTATTGGTACGGTGGGCTTGGTATTCAATAACTTCTCCTTGCGCAAGGCCAAGGATTTTCACAACTGGACGCCCGTGCCGGCTGGTGATGGCCAGCGCGTCGCGCTCAACGTGCAGGCCAACGGCTTGCAATACCAGGCGTATTCGTTCAGCTTCACGGAGCCCTGGCTAGGTGGCCGCAAGCCCAACTCGTTCTCGTTCAGTCTCAACCGGAGCATCTCCCGCCTAGGCGTAAACTTCAACCCGACGACGGGTAGCTTTATTAAGGTGAACAGCGCTACCATTGGTCTGGGCCGCCAGCTGCGCGTGCCAGACGACTACTTTTCGCTCAGCAACTCGATTTCCTACAGCCAGTATTCGCTGCAGAACTACTCGATTTTCGCGGATTTTAACACGGGTAAGGCCAATAACTTCACATTTAACACGACGCTTTCGCGCAACAGCATTGACAACCCGACTTATACGCGCCGGGGCTCATCCATCAGCCTGAGCGTGAGCCTGACGCCACCTTATTCGGCCTTTAAGGGAGCCCACCCAAATACGTATGAGTGGGTAGAGTTTCACAAGTGGATGTTCGATGCCTCCTGGTTTACGCCCATCGTGGGTAAGCTGGTGCTAAACACCCGCGCCCACTTTGGTTTCATCGGCACTTATACCCCCGACCGCACGCCGGGGCCGTTTGAGCGCTTCAAAATGGGTGGCGCGGGCTTGGGCTACGGCGGCGGCGGCTCATTCCTGGTGGGTACTGACTACATCGGCCTGCGCGGCTACGATGACCCCAACGGGGCTTACGCCATACCGACTGCTCAAACGGGTAAAAACGGGGGGGTAGCCTACAACAAGTACGTGGCCGAACTTCGCTACCCCGTCAGCCTCAATCCGGCGGCCACGGTATACATTCTGGGTTTTGCGGAGGCAGGCAATGCTTTCGACGTATCCAGCCAGTATAATCCGTACAAGCTGTATCGGTCGGCGGGGGTAGGGGCCCGAATTTTCATGTCGGCCTTTGGCCTACTGGGCTTCGACTACGGCCGGGCCTTTGACACGGTGATTCCGCCAGCAGGCACTACTACCGCCCAGGATTTCAATCACTTCCACTTCATCATCGGCCAGCAAATCCGCTAGTACGGGTAGGCGCCTGAACGTGTAGGGAAGCGGCTACGGTTTGCAAAAAGACTGGGGCTTAGCACCAAACCTGTTAAACTAAATTGCTGGGCTTGTTCGTTAGCTGCTTAACGAAACCGCCATCTTGCCGGCCCTACCCCCTCCTTTTTTCCGCATGACCCACATTGCTCGTTATTTGCTGGCGTTGCTGTTGCTGGGCGCTTTTGCCCCGGCCTGGGGCCAGAAGTTTGGCTACATCGACACCGAGTTCATCATGAGCAAGATGCCTGAATACGCCCAGGCGCAAGTGGAGCTGGCCAAAATGACCGATACTTGGCAGAAGGAAATCGAGGCGCAGAAAAAGGACCTCGACCAAATGTACCACACGTACCAAAACGAGGAAGTGGTGCTGACGGAGGCCATGAAGAAGAAGCGCCAGGATGAGATTCTCAAAAAGGAGCAGGAAATAAAAGCCTACGAGACCAAGCAGTTTGGCTACGAAGGACAGCTCTTCAAGAAGCGGGTGGAACTGAACAAGCCGGCGCAGGACAAAATATTCGACGCGGTAGAGAAAGTGGTGAAGACCCGAAAGCTGGACTTCATGTTCGACCGTAATGGCGACCTGACTATGCTATACGCCAACCCCACGCATGACTACACCGAGTTTGTGCTGGAAGAGCTGGGCCTGGGCAGTCCTACCCGCAATCAGCCCGGCCCCAAAGGCCCAGTGAAGACCGTGAAGCCCCCTAAAACCCCCACGGCCAGCACTGACCCGGCTTTTGAGTCGGATTCTAGCACGCCTGACCCCGCCGAAACTACCAAAACCCCGGCTACCAAAGCCACCAAGGCGAGCGCGGGTAGTAAGCCCTAAAGTAGCTAACTTTGCAGACAGATTTTTTTAGAACCCTGATTTTCTTCGTAAAACGCGTGAAAAACCTTCACCTGACCTTCGCCGCCGCGCTGCTTATTGCCGGTTCGTTCTTCGCTCCGAGTGCCCAGGCCCAGGCTCCCCTTAAAATTGGCTACACCAGCGTGGAATACGTGCTGAGCCAAATGCCCGAAAGCAAGCAGATTGAGTCGGACCTGAAAGCTTACGGCACCCAACTCGAAGCCCAAATTAAAAGCAAGCAAACCGAATACCAGACCAAGCTGGAGGCTTACCAGAAAGGTGGCCCGACAATGACTCCCGTTATCAAAGCGGATAAGGAAAAGGAGTTGACGACGTTGGGCCAGAGCATTCAGGAGTTTGGCCAGAGCGCCCAGCAGTCGATGCAGCAGAAGCAGCAGACCTTGCTGCGCCCCGTACTGGATAAGATTCAGAAAACCATTGATGCTGTGGCTGAGGAAAATGGCTACACCTACGTGCTGAACTCGGACTCGGGCAGCAACCCGGTGCTGCTACACGGCCCCAAGGATGGCGACGTGTCGGAAATCATTCTCAAGAAAATGGGCATCACGCCGACGGTTAACGCGCCGGCGCCTTCGACGCAGCCGGGTAAGGCTCCTGCGACCGGCATTCCGCCTGCTCCGAGCAAGACCAAGGTTAAATCCAAGTAGTAGCTGCCCACCAGCGGCTAGAAAGCCGGAGCCAGTGGCTCCGGCTTTTTTCGTTTTTCCTACCCCCCTGCGCTATCCCATGTCCCTACCCCCCGACCCTGACCTGGAGCCCGACGAAGCTGGCGAGGAAGATGAATTGTATGAGCATCACCGCATCGTAGCCGACCGTGGCCAGGAGCTGTTGCGCCTCGATAAGTTTCTGCTCAACCGCCTGGCCAACGCCTCGCGCACCAAGATTCAGGATGCTATTCGGGCCGAAGCGGTGCAGGTGAATGGCCACGTTACCAAGCCCAACTACCGCGTGCGGCCGGCCGATGTCATCACCATCACGCTGCCCGAGCCGCCGCGCACGGGCAAGGTGGTGCCCGAGCCGATGGACCTCGATATTCGCTACGAGGACGACGAGCTGCTCCTCGTGAATAAACCCGCTGGCCTGGTCGTGCACCCGGCCTATGGGCACTGGGAAGGTACGCTGGTGAATGGCCTCGCCTACCACTTGGCCAACTTACCCACGGGCCGCAACGGCGAGATTCGGCCCGGCCTCGTGCACCGTATCGACAAAGACACCTCGGGGCTGCTGGTGATTGGCAAGACTGAGTGGGCCATGACGCACCTTTCGCAGCAGTTCTTCCACCACACCATCGAGCGGAGCTACCTGGCGCTGGTTTGGGGCAAATTTGAGGAGGATGCGGGCACGGTGCGCGGCCACGTGGGGCGCAGCCTGCGCGACCGCAAGGTGCAGGCCGTGTACCCCGATGGCGAGCAGGGCAAGGCCGCTGTGACGCACTACCAGGTGCGCCAACGCTACGGCCCCGTTACGCTGCTGGAGTGCCGCCTCGAAACCGGCCGCACCCACCAGATTCGGGCGCACATGCAGTATCTCGGGCATCCGCTGTTTAGCGATGCTACCTACGGCGGCGACAAGATTCGGGCGGGGCAGGCCACGGGCGCCTACAAGGCCTTTGTGGAAGGCTGCTTTGCCACGCTGCCGCGCCAGGCGCTGCACGCCCGCTCGCTGGGCTTCGTGCACCCTGTTTCGGGCGAGCGCCTATACTTTGAAGCGGAGCTGCCCGCTGACTTCGCGGCAGCACTCGCCAAGTGGGAAGCCTGGGCCGCGGCCCAGTAGCCAGCCCTACCCCCCCCAAAGCAAAGCAGCCCCGCGCAATATGCACGGGGCTGCTTTCTTTGGTCTACTACCTATCCGCTACTTCTTTTTAACGGTGGTAGTGGTCGTCTTCTTCACGGTGCTAGTGCGCGTGGGCACTCCCTTAATAATTTTCATGGCGCCGATTGCGTCGGAATTAGTAGGGTCTAGCTCCAGCACTTTTTCGTAGTAAGGGATAGCATCTATCTTTTTGCCAGCCTGGAGGTTATAGTAGCCTAAATAGCCATTGGCCTCCACTAACCCACTCTTGTACTTCGTTGGGTCGGCGCTAGTCAACTCAATATATTTCTCGTAGTAAGGCTTAGCTAATCCTTTCTTTGAGTCGGGGTCCATACGAAAGTTAGCTTGTGCCCGAGCTTGGTAAGCAGGGGCGTAGGTTGGCTTGGCTGTCGTGATGATGTTGTAAACGCTGTCAGCCTGTGAGTACTGCTTGTTGCTACTAAAAGCAGCACCCAAACGGAACTGGTCGGCTAGGTCGCCGTTGCAAGTTGTCATAATTGTGCGGTAGGTCTTTACCGCGTTGGCATAGTCCTTTTGCGAAGAATAGGCAGAGGCTAGGTCGTGCATTGCCTCGCATTTCTTGGCCGGGTCGGTAATAGTAGCAAGGGAGTTCTGCGCCACAGTAATAGCCTCGTTGCCCTTGCCCATGTGAGAAAGAATCTTGACCCGGTAAGCATTATCTTCTGGGAGAATCTTATCAGCTGGAGCAATTTTTAGGAATTGGTCCATTGCTGCTAAGGCACCAGGGTAGTCACCCGTCTCGTACAAATCAAATGCCTTGATACGGTTCATCGTGAAGTTGTTTGGCTCTGCGGCCAACACTTTATTCACTTGTACCAGCGACTCTGGATAATTCTTGCTCAAGTATAGAAACGAAGCATATTCAGCGTCGGTGTTCGACGACACTTCAGCCTTCGTCTGATACTGCTTAAAGGTCTCCAGAGCCTTCGGGTACTGGCCAGCCGAGTAATACATCTCCGCTAGTTCTTTATATGCTGGCGCATAGTCAGGATTAAGTGCTATGGCTTTCTCCAGATTTTCCTTGGCGGCGGCCCCGTTGCGGCTGCGCACGTTCAGGACGCCTTTTTTGTAGAAGCCTTCCACGCTATTGGGGTTGGCAGCCGTGGCCCGGTCGAAGCTGCTCATGGCCTCGCCGCCGCCCTGGTCCGAGTGCAGGTAGATGTCGCCGCGCGCAATCATCAGGGTCGGGTCGTCCTTGCCTTTGCTGAGCGTTTCGGCCGCCTTCTCATAGGTCAGAGCCTTTGTGATATCCTTCACATCCGACTCGCCATAAGCCTGTGAAATCATCGTCAGCACTTTGGCGTCTTTGTTTTTAGTGGCTTTGGCGGCGGCATCGAACTTGGCATCGGCCTCGCTAGCGCGGCCTTTTGCCAGCAGCGCCCGGCCTTCAGCCACCATCCCGAAGGGGGTAGGGCCCGCGGCGCGGCCGAAGTAATAAGATGCCGAATCGGGCAAGTCGCGCATTTGGTAGAGGCGGCCGAGCTCAAAGTTTGCTTCGGGGCTGGTGTTGCCACGCAACGCACCACGAGCTTCGTTATAGCGGCCTAATTCAATGGCTTTTTGCGCGGCAGCTACGTTCTGTGCGGTGGCGGCCGTAGCGCCGGCTCCTACGGTGAGGGCGGTCAGCAGCAGCGGTTTCCAGGGCTTGAAAGACATAGGGTAGGAAAGAAAAGGGTAAACTTTTGGTGAAAGATGCGTGGGCATACTACGCATCTTAGGGGAAGGTAGTTCACTAGCGCTTGTTGGTCGTCACGATGCGCGCTTGCATGTTGGCGGGCATCAGGCCAGATTTCTGAAAGATAAGCTGACCTTTCTGGCCGGCCACAAACGACATAAACCCAGAGGCTAAGCCCGCGCGGGCTTCGCGGCTGATGATGTAGATGTCGCGTCGCAACGGGTAGTTTTGCAACTCCGGGTGCGCCCGCAGCAGCTCCGCCGACTTGGGCGCCAAATACACCTGGTAGGGCTGAATATAGTCGTCCTTTTTGGGGTTAGGCCGCGCTGTAATACCGGCCACCCGTACGCGCTTCAAAAAGCCCCGCACTTTGGGGTCATCAAAATCCGAAATCCAGTTGACGCCAATAATACCGATGGCATCGGGGTGGGTGGCCACGTAGTCGAGCAGCTTAGGGTTCGACTGCGCCGCGAATGCCTTGGGGCTGAGCGCCCCGCCGCGCAACAGGGTATCGCGCACGAAGCGGCTGGTACTGCTGCGGTTCGCGTCAAACACCACGTTGATGCCCTTAAGCTTCTTCTGGCCGCTTACCTGGCTCCACTGCGTGGTCTGGCCCCCAAAAATGTCGCGTAGCTGCGTGAGAGTTAGCAAGGAATCGGGATTGGACGGGTGCAAAATGATAGCCAGGCCATCGATGCCCACTTTCGTGGTGCGCGGTATCATGGTCTGTTTATCAAGCTGCTTTTTTTCCTCCTCATTCAGGTTTCGCGAAACCACGATGGCCTTCACCTTGTCGTTGAGCAGGTCCAGAAAAACATTGTCTTCCGGCTGGTAGCTCACTTTAAGGTGCGTATCGACGTAGAGCTTCTGAAACGTATCAACCTGCGATTCTAGTACTGGCGCGAATGTCTCATCCACACTGATGCCAACATGCCCGCTCGTGGGCGTATCGGTAAAGTCCTCGCTGGTACCGGCACCCCGGTTGGGGTGGCAACTCGGGAGTATGGAAGAGGCCACGAGCAGGGCCGCCAGTGCGGTGCGGCCCGGCCGTGAGAGCAGATTAGCTAAACTCATTGTGCGTGGGTTTGCGAAATTGACTGCGGATAGTGCGCACGAAGCGGATGACGCCATAGAGGATGAATACGGTACCGAGGACCATGCGGGTTCTGGGTCCCATCGGCAGCAGGGCGCCGGCAGTCGAGGGGTGCTTGGCCGTGAGCCACAGCCAAATGCCCAGCGCGGTATAAACCAGCGACATCAGCAGGGTAAAGTAGCGCACTATTCGTTGGGGTGAACCCAGGCGCTCTTCGGTGGTGGGTAGGGACATGGGATAGCAAAAGTGATACTATACCGTAACCCGCGCAACTGCCTGATTTGTTCGGTGGGTAGGGCGGGCCGACAATTAGCCTGCAAAAAAGGGCAAAAAATCTGAGTTTCCTACTATCCGCGCTTTCTTTACTGATATTGGAAAGTAATTGGGAGGGTAAAACGAACGGCTACCGCGTGCTTGCTTTGGTAGCCAGGGGTCCAGTTGGGCATCTGGCGTACCACGCGCTGGGCTTCCTCATCGAGGCCATAGCCTAAGCCCTTAAGTACCGTTACCTCAGAGATAGTCCCGTCGGCCTGCACCACGAAGCTTAAAAATACGCGTCCCCCAATGCCCTCAGCCAATGCCGCGCCAGGGTAGCGCAAATGGCTGCGCAGGTAGCGCAGCAACGCTTCCTGCCCACCCGCGAACTCCGGCATTTTCTCGACGGCTATAAAAGGCTGGTTAGACGCAACAGGAGTGCCCGTTTCGCTACCCCCTACTTTGCCGCCAACTTCGTCAGAAGCCGTGAGCACATCGCTTGCATTCGGAGTGGCTAGCCCGATGGCTCCATCTTTGATTTCGGCCGGCGCGGGGGGGGTAGGGCGGGGCGGTACAACGTCGTCTTTGGCCACTTGGGTAGGGGTAGCCGGGGCCGGGTGCGCGGTAACGCGCCGGGCGTGGGGCAGCTGCGGCTCAGCCACCTTCGGGTGCTCAATAACAACTATCGGGGGAGGTGGAATAAGCTTCACCTCGTGTGAAAAATCTGGTAATGGTCGCACAGTTGGAGCCAGTTGCCGCCAGGCTGCCCAGCCGAGCAGCAGAAAAGCAAATAGCAATAGCGTGATGCCCCCGGCCGAAGCCAGGTTGCGCTGGTAGTCGTGGCGCAGCTGATAGGCGCCATACGTCTTGTTGCGGCCTTCAAATACAATCTCATCGAGGCTGTCGAGCAGGAATGCGGGGAGAAGTGGCATAGTTGGCAAAAAGAGAAAATGAGAGATAGCACTGGTGGCAACCAGCTACCAACCTGATGCTGCCCCGCACTTTTTTCCACATGGCCCCTATCCCTATTTTATTAAATAATTTTTCCTGTATACGCAAAAAGGCCCTGACTGCATCGCAGCCAGGGCCTTCAACTTGTAGCAATTTCAGGCTACTGAATTTTCAGGGTTACCGGTACCGTAAACGACACTTTCACTGCCCGACCATTTTGCTTGCCCGGAATAAACTTGGGCAAAGATTTAATAGAGCGGATAGTTTCGGCATCAACCGTACCGGTCAGGCCTTTCACAATCTTCACGTCCGACACGTCGCCGTTTTCATCTACCGTAAAGCTGGCAAAAACCCGGCCTTCCACTTGGTTGCGGAGGTCAACTGCGGGGTAGCGGAAGTTTTTCTGGATGGCGGCCACGATAGCGCCCATACCACCACCACCGGGTAGGGCAGGCATCTGCTCTACGTAGGTATAAACTTTGGTTTCTACAACCTCCTCTACTACCTTATTGCCTTCGCCACTCAGGGCGCTAAGGTCCGGCGCATCCGTGTTGCCTTTTACGGTCACGGTAGCCACCGTTTTGTCCTTCAACTCCTCCTGGTCCGGAACTTCTTCCTTCTTGACCTCTTCGTCCTTTTTCACAACCGGAG
This sequence comes from uncultured Rhodanobacter sp., assembly GCA_964657755.1. GTDB lineage: Bacteria > Bacteroidota > Bacteroidia > Cytophagales > Hymenobacteraceae > Hymenobacter. Next base: position 18,472 of record CAZZWL010000032.1, on the reverse strand, counting down.
GGGTAAATTTCACAGTCGTCAGCTTGGGCGGCGGGGGCGGCGGAGTTTCGGGTGGCGGGGGTGGGGGCGGGGGCGCGGTGTTGTCCAGCGGCGGCGCATCCATCAGCACGTTCTCCTTCAGGTTAAGCACTTCCTTAGGCTTCCGGTCTTCTAGTATCTTAGCGATAAGCGGAATAAACACCAGAAGTGTCAGCAATGCCGTGCCGATAATAAGCGCCCGCGTCACGTTGCGGCCGTAAACGCGCCGGAGCTGGAAAGCCCCGTACTCCTTATTGCGCCCCTCAAATACGATGTCGTTCAAGCTGGCATTAGCCAGCTGCGCATTGTCCATCATAGCAGGTTCTGTTTTTTAATGAGGTCAACGTCTTTCTTCGAGATGTCAATCAACGCGTACTTCTTTTGATTGGTGATGTTCATCTCATCCAGGATATCTACCATATTCTTATACTTGGCATCTTTCCCGTCATAGGAATAAGGCTCAATCAGAATAATTGGCTCGGGCTGCTGCTTTTGGCGCGCTAACAGCACCTGACGGATACCATTGGCTGAAAAGTCAGTTACCTTAATTTCAGGTACCGCCACGCTCTTGTCGTTGGGTTCGTTCAAGCCGAAGTAGTAGAAAACCTTATCGTTGGGCGCCAGGATGATGGTAACCGCCTGCGATGCCTTGATTTTGGTCTGCTCTTCGGGATTCGGATTTTTCTCTTTCACCGGCATCGTGAGCTGCATCACGTTGGGCTTGGCGAAGGTGGTCGTCAGCATGAAGAAGGTAAGGAGCAGGAAAGCAAGGTCAACCATCGGCGTCATGTCGATTTTGGTCGACATTTTCTTCGCCCGTTTCTTGCCTCCCTTACCGGAGTCGCCTTTTTGTTGTATTTCGGCCATGATTTCGGACGGTTATTGGATGGAAGTAGGCTTCATCTCCAAGCTGGTCTGCAGGTTGAAGCGGTTGATATCCTTTTCCTGAAGGTCCTTGATAACCGTTTGTACCGTCTTCACGTCCGCATTGCCATCGCCTTTTATCACCAAGAAAGTAGGCTTCTTGAATATAGCAGCGTTGGCCTTACGGGCCTCTAATACCCAGTCAATCATCTGGTTATTAAGCGAGTCGTACGGGATGCCAGGTAGCTTCGGGTTTAGGGCCTTGCGCTCTTCAGTATTCTTATCGAGGTAGCTGCCGAGCTGGTTAATCGGTACCCCGAAGTTCGGCATCAGCGAAAACTGTTTTACCTGGGTAGGCGAAAACGTGACGCCATATTTGGCCGCTACTGCCTTGAGGGCTGCTTCCTTCACGGGAGCCTTGTCGTAGCCAAAGAAGACGCGCTTCTTGTCGTCAACTATCAGGGTTAGAATGTCGCTGTCGGGAGCCATAAAATCCGACGTCGAAGACGGCGGGTCAACTACCACAGCTTCATCGGGGCGAAACTGCGTGGTTAACATAAAGAATGTTACCAGCAGAAACGCGAGGTCAACCATCGGCGTCATGTCGAGCGACGGCGAGGTGCGGTGCGGTTTTACTTTAGGCATTGCCGGGGGAGGTTAAAATGACTGGGCGGAGCCATGTGCAGGAAGAAGTAGGGGGTAGTACCATCAGCGGGTCGCGGGCGGGGAGCCCAACGAGAGCCGCTCCTAGTGCTGATGCCGAACACACAGTAATTGCACACGGGTCCAAGAAAAAAAATAGGGCGGGGACGGCGAAGCGCCTCCGCCCCTTTTTTCATGCCAGTGGCTTACGACTCCTGGCCTTTGTTGCCGTGCTGGGCAGCGAAGGTTTGGATGATGCTGAAGCCAGCCTCATCGATGCTGTAGGTCAGCTCGTCAATCTTGCTGGTGAAGAAGTTGTAGGCAACGATGGCCAGGGCCGACGTACCGATACCGAGTGCCGTGTTGATAAGTGCTTCCGAGATACCCGATGCCAGGGCCGTGGCGTCGGGGTTACCGGCCTGGGCCAGGGCCGAGAAGGCCTTAATCATGCCGAATACCGTACCGAGCAGACCAACCAGCGTGGCGATAGAAGCCAGCGTCGAGATGATAACCAGGTTTTTCTCCAGCATAGGCAGCTCCAGAGCGGTGCTTTCTTCAATCTCTTTCTGGATGGCCAGCACGCGCTGGTCGGTGTTCATCGTGGTTTCGCGGCCCATCTCCTGGTATTTCTTCAGGCCGGCGCGAACTACGTTGGCTACCGAGCCCTTCTGCTGGTCGCAGATGGCGATGGCACCATTGATGTCGTTGGAATTCAACTTTTGACGTACCGAGCGCACAAAAGACTCGATGCTTTGGGTGCCTTTGGCTCTTGCAATGGTCAGGGCCCGCTCAATTGAGAAGGTGATAACGCAGAGCAACATCGTCATTAGTATCGGTACGATAACCCCACCCTTGTGTACAATGCCCAGGTAATCACCGGGTTTCGCATTATTCTCGGGGTTGCCACCTACGTAGTGACTGCCGTCGCCCAGCACGAACATGAAAATGATGATGCTAGCGACAAAAGCAAGGATGATAACGATGACCGAAAACAGCGAGGCGCCACCGCTGCTCTTGGCGGGTGCGGCCTTAGGAGCGACCGGCGCAGCGGGCCGAGCGCCCGGGTTTACAGCATTTTTCTGTTCCATGAGTCCAGTAAGTGTAGGAGGTGGGGGGTTGGTTGAGGGGTAAAAAAAAGAAGGCAATATGGAAGGGCTGGCAAATCTAGCAATAGCTGATGAGACGAGCACAAACGGTTGTTTCGGGGCCGAATCTACGTCGAAGCCAGTAAAATCCAGACTTAATAGAATTTTTTTTGAGTGAGTTACCACTCATCCTAGCTAATAATACTCGGTTTTTTGGGCTGATGAGCCTACCTGAATTGCGCGTGAACAGCAAACGTAAGTGCCAAGGCTGGGGTTGGTAGAGAACGCAGCTACTACGGGGGGTAGGGTATTGGATTTTTACAATCACTCCCCGATAATCAAGGGCTTAGCTGGGCATTATTTCGCTTTGTTTCGCTTCATTCCAGTAGCCATCCATTTGGGCCAGCGTGAGGGCGGGTAGGGTATGGCCGGCTTGCAGTGCGGCAGCTTCTACATATTGAAAGCGACGGATAAATTTTCGGTTTGTTCGCTCTAAAGCTTCCTCCGGGTTGATGCCCGCGAAGCGAGCAAAGTTGACCAGCGAGAACAATAGGTCGCCAAATTCCTGGGTGGCGCGGGTGGCCTGAGCCTCATCGGCGGGGGGCTGGCCGTGGCCATATTCAGCTCCAAATTCGGCTAATTCCTCCTGTACTTTTAGCCAGACATGGGCGGGGTCTTCCCAATCGAACCCCGCGCCGCGTGCTTTTTCCTGAATGCGCATGGCCTTGACCAGGGCAGGTAGCGACATGGGCACGCCGCTTAACACGCCGGCATTGCCTTTTTCCTGCAGCTTGAGCTGCTCCCAGTTGCGCTTCACGGCGGCCTCGTCATCGGCTTGCACATCGCCGTAGATGTGCGGGTGGCGGTAAATGAGCTTTTCGCACTGCGCCTGGAGCACATCGGCAATGTCGAAGGCGCCTTGCTCGGCAGCGATGCGGGCGTAGAATATGAGGTGCAGCATCACGTCGCCCAGCTCCTTCTTCAAATCGGGCAGGTCGTCGCGCAAAATAGCGTCGCTGATTTCGTACGTTTCCTCAATAGTGAGGTGGCGCAGACTCTGCAGCGTCTGTTTTTTATCCCAGGGGCATTCGGTGCGTAGGCGGTCGAGCACATCGAGCAGGCGGCCGAACGCCGCGAGCTGGGCGGGGCGGCGGCTAGGGTCGAGCAAAGAATTTTCCATAAAAAATGCGTAGGCTAATTGTTCCTGCTAGTCGAAGCAAAGGGCGTAGCGGTCGACTATCCGGCTTGGTTTAGGTTCGTCAGCCGGCACAGCCAGTCAGCCGCGAAGCTAAAAAAGAATGGCCAGAAAGGTCGACCTACCTACTTTTGTACAGTTTAAGATATAAAAAGTGACCCTCATAAAATCTATTTCCGGCATTCGGGGCACCATTGGTGGACCGGCCGGCCAAGGCCTTACCCCCCTCGACGTAGTGAAATATACGGCTGCCTATGGTACCTGGGCCGCCACGCAGCAATCGGGTAGCAAGCTCATCGTGATTGGCCGCGACGCCCGCCTTTCGGGCGAGATGGTGAGCCGCCTCGTGGCTGCTACCCTGCAAGGGCTGGGCTTTGATGTGCTCGACCTGGGCCTGAGCACCACGCCCACCGTGGAGATGGCCGTGCCCGCCAAAGGGGCCGCCGGGGGCATTATTCTCACCGCCTCGCACAACCCTAAGCAGTGGAACGCGCTGAAGCTGCTCGATGCGCACGGCGAGTTTTTGTCGGCGGCCGCGGGCGAGCAGGTGCTGGCGCTGGCCGAAGGCGACAGCATTGAGTATGCGCCGGTGACCAAGCTGGGCAAGTACACCACCGACGATACCTTTCTGGCCGAGCACATTGCCGCTATTCTGGCCTCGCCGCTGGTTGACGTGGCCGCCATCAAGGCCAAGAATTTCCGGGTGGTGGTGGATGCGGTAAATAGCAGCGGGGGCCTGGCGGTGCCGCAGCTGCTGGCCGCGCTGGGCGTTGAAACCGTGGAGAAAATTCACTGCGAGCCGACCGGCGACTTTGCCCACAACCCCGAGCCGCTGCCCGAGCACCTGCGCGACATTGCCAAGGTGCTCGAAAAAGGCGGCTTCGACCTCGGCATCGTGGTGGACCCCGACGTGGACCGCTTGGCCCTGGTGAGCGAAAACGGCGAGATGTTTGGCGAAGAATACACGCTGGTGGCCGTGGCCGACTACGTGCTGGGCTACCACGGCGGCGGCAACACCGTGAGCAACCTCAGCAGCACCCGCGCCCTGCGCGACGTGACCGAGAAGCACGGCGGCACCTACACCGCCGCCGCCGTAGGCGAGGTGAACGTGGTGACCAAGATGAAAGAAACCCAGGCCATTATCGGCGGCGAGGGCAACGGCGGCATCATCTTCCCCGAGCTGCACTACGGCCGCGACGCGCTGGTAGGTATCGCGCTGTTTCTGACGCACTTGGCCAAGTCGGGCCTCGCGATGAGCCGCTTGCGCAACTCCTACCCCAGCTATTTCATCTCGAAGAACAAGATTGAGCTGACGCCCGAAATCGACACCGACCACGTGCTGGCGCAGGTGGAGCAGCGCTACGCCAAGCAGCCGGTAAATACCATTGACGGCGTCAAAATAGAGTTTGACAAAGAATGGGTACACCTGCGCAAGTCCAACACTGAGCCCATTATCCGCATCTACGCCGAGTCGGACTCGAACGCGACGGCCGAGCACCTGGCCCAGAAGATTATTGCCGATATCAAGGAGATTATTTCCGCTAACTAAATCCTCATCAAAATAAAAAAGGCCGTCATGCTCATCTGGCGTCCGCTTGTCGAAGCATCTTGCTCGCTTCATTTAAGCACGGCGCGGTAGAGATGCTTCGACAAGCGGACGCCAGATGAGCATGACGGCCTTTTTATTTTATAACTTAGCGAGTACTACACTCATGCACGCCTACTTCGACAACGCCGCCACTACCCCCCTCGACCCCGCCGTGCTGGACGCCATGCTGCCCTACCTGGCGCAGCACTACGGCAACCCCAGCTCGCTGCACGGGCCGGGCCGGCAGGTGCGCGCGGGCATCGAGCAGGCGCGCAAGTCGGTGGCGCAGCTGGTGAATGCCGCCCCGAGCGAAATCACCTTCACCTCGGGCGGCACGGAGGCCGATAACTACGCCATTTTCGGCAGCGTGCGCACGCTGGGGCTGCGGCATGCCATCACGTCGCCGCTGGAGCACCACGCCGTGCTGCACCCGCTGCAAGCCCTGGCCAAAAGCGGCGAAACCGCGCTGAGCTACCTGCGCCACGATGCCCAGGGCCGCCTCGACCTGGCCCACCTCGACGAGCTGCTGGCCACCCACCCGCGCACCTTCGTGAGCCTGATGCACGGCAACAACGAGCTGGGTAACCTCAACGATATCCAGGCAATCGGCGAAATCTGCGCCCGGCACGACGCCGTTTTTCATACCGATACGGTGCAGACGATGGGCCACTACCCCCACGACGTGCAGCAGCTGCGCAACCACTTTCTGGTGGGCTCGGCGCACAAGTTTCACGGGCCGAAGGGGGTAGGGCTCTTGTATCGGCGCGGTGGCGTGGAGGTGGCGCCGCTCATCCACGGCGGCTCGCAGGAACGCAATGTGCGCTCGGGCACCGAAAACGTGTACGGCATCGTGGGCTTGGCCAAAGCCCTGGAAATTGCCTGCCACGGCATGGCCGAGCACCAGCGGCACGTGCAGGCGCTCAAGGACCGCTTCATCGGCCAGCTGCGGGCCGGCATTGCCGATGTGCGGTTCAATGGCCTTTCGGCCGAGGCCGACCAGAGCCTCTACACGGTGCTTAGCGTGAGCCTACCCCCCTCTAGCATTAGTGAGATGCTGCTCTTTAGCCTCGATATCAACAAGGTAGCGGCGTCGGGTGGCTCGGCCTGCACCAGCGGCGCGCAGCTGGGCTCGCACGTGCTCGAAGCCTTGGGCGCCGACCCCAACCGGCCCACCGTGCGCTTTTCGATGAGCAAGCTCAACACCGAGGAAGAAGTGGACTACGCCGCCGCCCAGCTGGTCAAGCTCTACCAATCGGTGGCCACGCCGGCCTAAGGTCGGCAGCTCAGGGGCGCGGATGAGGTAAAAATGAACTGCCGGGCCTATACTTGCGGGTTGCTGGATTTGATTGTACTAATCCAGCGGTTCTGCTATGCCTGCTTCGCCGCCCCCTCCTCGCCCGCCCGGTAGCCGCTGGCCCGCCTGGCGCTGGCTGCGGCGCTACTTTGGCTTTTCGCGGGCCGAAACCAGCGGGTTCGTGCTGCTGCTGGTGGTAGCCCTGGCCATTGCCGCGCTGCCCGTGCTGCTGCGCCCCGCCGACCCCGCCTACCTGCCCGCCGCCGACCAGCGCCAGCTCGACGCCTGGGGCCAGGACCTCAGCGCCCGCCTCGACTCGGGCCGCGCCGCCAGCGCCCGCGCCTTTGCCGAGCGCTACCCAGCGCGGTCGCGCGCCGGCGGCAGCCGCTACCCCGTGGTGCCGCCGGTGCGCCTGGCCCCGTTTGACCCCAACGCCCTCACGGCCGAGGGCTGGGAGGCGCGCGGCGTGCCGCATTTTGTGGCCGGCCGCATCGTCAACTACGGGCAGAAGGCCGGCGGCTTTCGGGCCAAAAGCCAGGTGCAGCGCGTGTATGGCCTGCCCGATTCGGTGTACCAGCGGCTGGCGCCGTTTATGCAGCTGCCCGAGGCGCTGCCGGGGCGCGGCGCGGGCTACGCGGCGGGTGGCCGCTTCGGCGCCGGGGAGGGGGGTAGGACCTTCGAAAAAGTGGCGCGCAAGCCGGCGCACTTGCAGCCCTTCGACCTCAACCTGGCCGACACTACCCAGCTGATGCAGATAAAAGGCATTGGCCGGGGCCGCGCCAAGGGGCTGGTGAAATACCGCGCCGAGCTGGGCGGCTACGTGAGCGAAGCGCAGCTCGCCGACTACTTTATGCTGCGCGACGCGCCCGACCTCGTGGACAGCCTGCGCAAGTACACCTTCGTGGCGGCTGGCTACGCGCCCCGGCCGGTGCTCGTCAACTCGGCCACGTTTGATGAGCTGTGGCCGCACCCGCTGGTGCGCAAGCCGCTGGCGCGCCTCATCGTGGCCTTTCGCAAGCAGCACGGGCCTTTCAAAACGCCCGAAGACCTGCGGCAAATCAAGATTCTCAAGGAAGAAGACTTCGTCAAATTGCGGCCCTACGTGCGCTGTGAGTAGGAGTTGGTCGATTATTAAGGCCGCTGTTATTTGAAATCGTTCTAAATTGCGGCCATTATCCAATCGACTTGGCCTCTATGAAAGTACTCTTGCGCCGCATTCACTTGTACCTGGCCCTGGCGGCGGGGCTGGTTTTTTTCGTGCAATGCCTAACGGGCACCGTGTTGGTCTTTGAAGCAGAGATTACCCACGCGCTCTACCCGGCGCGCTACGGCGTGGCGGTGCCGCCCGGCCAGCCCCGGCTGGCGCTGGCGCAGCTGGCCAGCCAGTTTCAGCAGGCCAACCCCCAAGCGAAAGTGCTCGGCTTCAAAGTGTACGCCGACCCGGCCCGCACCGTGGAGCTAAGCTACCGCGATGGCAAGGCCCGCCCCGATGGCCCGCCCCGCGGCGAAATGGGGGATAGGGAGCCCCAGCCGCGCGGCCGGGAAGGCAGTGGTGGCCGGGGTGAAGGTCGGGGCGAAGGTAGCCGCAAGGGCGGTCAGGGCGAGCGGGGTCGCGGCCCGCAGGGTGGCCGGCCCGAGCGCGGCAGCACGGCCTTCGTCAATCCGTACACCGCCCAGGTGGTGGGCCTGCAAAAGGAAAAGCAGCTGCCCGTATTCAAGGTGGCGGAGGACCTGCACCGCCGCCTGCTGGCCGGGGGGGTAGGCAAGGCGCTGACGGGCCTTTCGGCGCTGTTTATTCTCGTCATTACGGCCACGGGCATCGTGCTGTGGTGGCCCAAAACGCGCGCAATGCTCACGGGCCGCCTGCGCATTAAGTGGGGCGCCAGCGGCAAGCGCCTCACCCACGACCTGCACATCGTGCTGGGTTTTTACTGCTCGCTGTTCCTGTTTGGGTTAGCCTTGACGGGCGTAATCATGTCGTACCGCTGGGCCACCGAAAGCCTGTTTTGGCTCACCAACTCGCGGCCGACGGCCGGGCTCCCTACCCCCCACTCGGCGGCCGAAGGCGGGCAAACCATAGCCTACGACGCGGCCCTGCGCACCGGGCAGGCCACTTTTCCCACGGCCGAGTTCTGGCGCATTGGGGCGCTTCAGGGTCCGCTGGCGGCCGTGGCGGTGAGCGCGCCCAGCACCTTGGCCCTGCGGAGCACGGGCCTCGATACGCTGTTCGTGGACCGCGCCACCGGCGCGGTGCTGGCGCAGCACGCCTACAGCCGGCAAACGGCGGGCGCGCAGCTGCGCCGCCTCACCAAGCCGCTGCACACCGGTGAAATTGGCGGCATCTGGACCAAAATCCTGGCCCTGGTAGTCACGCTGTGCAGCCTCACGTTCCCGGTCACGGGCGTGCTGATGTGGCTGCGCCGCACGCGCAAGTCGCAGCGTAAAAGTGGCCGGGTGGCGGTGACGGCTGGGGGGTAGGGAGCGGAGCTTGCCCCCGCCCACCATTGAACGATTCGCGCTGGTTTTGTTCAATGGTGGGCGGGGGCAAGCCCCGCTCCCTACTTTTTCTCGGCGCCTTCTTCCAGGTTGCGCAGCTGGTCGGCGCGCCAGGCCGTGAAGCCCACGACTAGCAGCGTCATTATTCCGCCGAATACTACGCTGGGCACGGTGCCCATGAGCTTGGCCGTGGCGCCGCTCTCAAAGCTGCCAATTTCATTGCTGGAGCCGATAAAGATGTTATTCACCGCCGATACCCTACCCTTCATATACTCGGGGGTGTAGGTATGCACCAGCGTGGAGCGCACGATAACGGATACCGAATCGAACACGCCGGTGAGGAAGAGCAGGAACAGCGACAGGTAGAGGTTGGTCGAAAGCGCGAAGGCGATGGTGGCCGCGCCGAAGCCCGCCACGGCCCACAGCAGCTTGCGGCCCGCGCCTTTTTTGAGGGGTGAAAAGGTGAGCCACACGGCCATGATGACCGAACCCACGGCCGGGGCGGCGCGCAGGTAGCCGAAGGCATCGGGGCCGCCGTGCAGGATGTTGCTGGCGAAGAAGGGCAGCAGCGCCACCGCGCCCCCAAAGAGCACCGCGAACATATCGAGCGACAACGCGGCCAACACCAGCTGGTTGCTGAAAATAAATTTCACGCCGCTCAAAATACTTTCGCTCAGCTTCAAGCGCTGGCCTTCGATGGGCGGCAGCTCGCGGCCGGCAATACTGATGAAAAAGAACAGCGCCAGACCTTCCATGACGGTGTCGACGCCGTAGGCAAACTCGATGCTGCGGTGCAGCAGCAAGCCGCCAATTGCCGGCCCGATTACCGCCGAGGCCTGCCAGGTAGTGGAGCTCCAGGTGACGGCGTTGGGCAGCAGGCCGCGCTCGGGCAGCAGCTGCGGCATGAAGGAGAACAGCGCCGGCCCCATGAAGCCCCGCGCGATGCCGCTCACGAAAATAACCAGGTACAGCGGCCACACGATGGTGGCGTTTACGGCATCGAGGTGCACGCGGCCCTGCGTCAGCAGCGCCTGCTGCAAGGGGTGCGCCAGCCACCACAGCGTGATGGCGCACAGCACCAGCACCACCACGGCCGGCACCACGATGCGCTTGCGGCGCACCGAGTCGGCCACGTGCCCGGCGTAGAGCGAGACGGTGATGCTCGGGATGGCCTCGGCTAGGCCGATGAGGCCCAGCGCCAGCGGGTCATTCGTGAGCTTGAAAATCTGCCAGCTGACTACTACCCCCTGAATTTGGGTGGCTACCGAGAATAGCGCGCGGGCCGTGACGTAGCGCCGAAAATCGGGGATGCGCAGGGCCGCGTAGGGGTCGTGTTTAGTAGCGGGAGGCACACTAGGAGGCATGGGCAACTGAATAACGCGGCAGAATAATAACTGCCAGGGTGGGCAAAGGTAGGCTTGGGGGGTAAGGAAAGTGGCTTAACTTGCGCACAGGCCCATTTCTGCCGAGCCTATCACGTTATGACTCCCATTGGCCTCGACCTGCTGTATCGCCCCGACCTGCCCGCCGTCATCGCACGGTGGCAGCGGGCCGTCACGCCCGCCGAGCTCCAAGCCGGCTACGAGGCCGTGCTAGCCACCGCCGATGCCGCTGGCTGCGGCCGCTGGCTG
>CAZZWL010000032.1:2380-7649 GCA_964657755.1 uncultured Rhodanobacter sp. | reverse complement strand
CCTGACCGAGCCCACCGTCAACATCTGGTTTGGCAGCGTATTCGCGCCCGCGTTGCGCGGGCGCTACGCCGAGGCCGCGCGCCTGGCCTTTCTCATCTCGCCGTTGCGGGCCCAGCAAACCGTAACGGCCAGCGTCTCAGCCACCACTACCGACTGCGAAATCGCCACCTTCACCGACGAGGCCACCGCCTACGCCTGGCTGGCCCGGTAGCGGGGAGTGACGTTCGCTCATTGCTCACTGCTCACCTCAGGCGCATTGCTCTTTGGTAAGCGCCTCGTTGAGGCAGATGGCGGCTTTGTTGCCTTCGGCGGCGGCTATCAGGGCCTGCTGCTGGCCGGGCGTGGTATCGCCAGCCGCGTAGAGGCCCGGAATACTGGTTTGCGAATTTTTATCGACCCACACCGCGCCCTTACCCGTCAGCTTGGCGCCTAGGTTGGCGGCGAGCGGGCTGCGCTGCTCCTGCGGCGCGTGCATAAACAGCGCCTTGCGTTCGAGATAGGTGCCATCCGTAAACTCGATGCAGCGCAGCCCGGTGGCAGCGTCGCCCACCAGGCCCGCCACCGCCTCCTGGCGCACGCCGATGTGGTGCTGGCGCAGGCGCTGCCGGCCGTAGGCGGTGAGGTGGCCGGGGCCGTCGGTCACCACCACAATATCCGGGCTCCAGTTGGTGAGCAGCAGCGCCAGGCCCACGGCCGCCTTGCCCTGCCCATACACGGCCAGCGGCTGGTCGCGCACTTCGTAGCCGTGGCAGTAGGGGCAGTGCAGCACGCCCGAACCCCACAGCTCGCGAAAGCCCGGCAGCGGCGGCAGCACGTCATCGACGCCGGTGGCCAGCAGCACGCGGCTGGCCGTGCCCGACCAGGCGTGGCCCTGGCCCGTAGTGCCCTGGGCCCGAAAGCCATTCGCCAGATTCTTTAAACCCGTGATTTTCAGCTCTTGAATGGCCACGGTGGGGTAGGGGGCGAGCTGCGCCCGGCCCAGCTCCAGCAGCTTGGCGGGGCGCACGCCGTCGCGGGTCAGGAAGCCGTGCACGCCGCCCGAAGGCGCGTTGCGCGGCGCCCCCCCGTCGGCCAGCAGCACGCGGCGGCGGCAGCGCCCCAGAGTCAGGGCCGCGCTTAGCCCGGCGCTGCCCGCCCCAATGATGAGGACGTCATAATCCATAGGTTACTGAATCGAAAGAAGATACTCGTTGGCGCGTAGGCCCCTGTTGCTAAAGCCGCCGCCGCCGCAAAAGTTAAGGCCGGGCTTATTTCAGTCGAAGGGGGTAGGCCCCCGTTTTTAGCGCGCGCCTTACTTTTGAGAAGCAGCGCCTTGGTATGGGGCGTTGATTTTTCCGTTTGCCATGCACGAGCTTTTTGCCGAAAACCAGGCCTTCCGCGCCAACGGCCGCCTCTGGATAGAAGGCCCCGCCGACCGCTTTCTGGGCATTGGCCGCCTCGAGCTGCTGGAGCGTATTCAGGCCACCGGCTCCATCTCGAAGGCCGCCAAGGAGATGGGCATGTCGTATAAAAAAGCCTGGGATTTAGTGAGTTCTATGAATGCTCAGGCGCGGCAGCCGCTGGTGGGCGCGCACGCCGGCGGCGCCACCCTCACCGAAGCCGGCGCGGCGGCCGTGGCCGAGTTCCGGGCCATGCAGACGCGGTTTGCGCAGTTCCTGGCCGACGAGACGGCCCGGCTCTATCAGTAGGGGTAGGGAAAAGAGCTAAACATTCGGCCGCGCCCAGCGTTATATTCGCCCAAACATAACGCTTCTTGTTATTCCACCAATGCTACTTTTCACTGCCGGCCGCCGGCACTTGGTTGCCGCCCTCGGAATAGTTGCTGGCTTGAGCGCCGCCCTGCCCACGGCCTTTGGCCAAGCGGCGCCCGCCGCCACGCCGGCTACCATCCGCCTCGATGGGCTGGTAGCCACGCCCCGCACCCTCACTGCCGCCGACCTGGCCGCCCTACCCCCTCGCGAGCAGACCACCACCGACAAGGAAGGCAAAAAGCACGTGTACCGCGGCGTGGCCCTGGCCGACGTGCTGCACCTGGCCGGCGCCCCGGCCGGCAAGGCCATTCACGGCGCGGTGCTGGCCGAGGCCGTGCTCGCCAGCGCCGCCGACGGCTACCAGGCCGTGTTTGCGCTGCCCGAAATCGACGCCGATTTCTCGCCCCAAACCATTCTGCTGGCCAGCAGCCGCGACGGCCAGCCCCTACCCCCCCACGACGGCCCCTATCAGCTCATCGTGCCCCTGGAGAAGAAGCCTGCCCGCTGGGTGCGCCAGCTCACCGGCCTCAAGGTGGTGAAGGTGCAGTAGGTAAGGCATATGCAACTTGAAAGAACGGTCATGCTCATCTGGCGTCCGCTTGTTGAAGCATCTCGCTCGCCTCGTTAAACGATTGATTTACTGCTGCATGCGCGATGCTTCGATAAGCGGACGCCAGATGAGCATGACGTTCTGTTTTGAATGGCATCAACTTTTTTATGGTTAAAAAACTACGTTTCGTACGCGGCGCCGTGGCTGGGGTGGCGGCCCTGGCAATGGTCCAGACTGCGGCCGCCCAAACTCCCCGTCCGCCGCGCCGCCCTACCCCCCCCGACACGCTGCACACCGACCTCAACGAGGTGGTAGTATCGGCCTCGCGCGTGGAGGAGAGTTTCTTGCAGTCGCCGGTAACGGTGGAAAAGCTCAACGCCCGCGCCATTCGGCTGTCGCCGGCGCCGTCATTTTTTGATGCGATTGAAGGCCTGAAGGGCGTGCAGGTCATTACGCCCAGCATTGGCTTTAAGGTGATTAACGCCCGCGGCTTCATCAACACCACCAACGTGCGCTTCGCGCAGCTCGTGGATGGCGTGGACAACCAGGCGCCGCACATTGGCGGGCCCATTGGCAACGTGCTGGGGCCGAGCGACCTCGATATCCAGAGCGTGGAGATTGTGCCCGGCACAGCCGCCGCGCTCTACGGCCTCAACGCCATCAATGGCCTGGCCAATTTTCAGACCAAAAACCCGTTCAACTCCGAGGGCCTGAGCGTGCGCCAGCAAACGGGCATCAACCACGTCAACGACCCCAACGTGAAGACGTTTGGCGAGAGCGGCTCGCCGGTGAAGAGCTACTCCGAAACCAGCGTGCGCTACGCTAAAGTATTAATAGCGGATAAGTTGGCCTTCAAAATCAACGGCACCTACCTGCGGGCCTACGACTGGGTAGCCAACGACCAGACCGACATCAACCCTACCGGCAACGCCAGCGTGGGCCTGTTTGGCACCGACAACCCGGCTCAGGACCAGGTGAACCGCTACGGCAACGAGTCGTCGGACCGCACCACTCTCACGCTGGGCGGCAAGCAGTATTCGGTGGCCCGCACCGGCTACAACGAGCGCGACCTGGTGGACTACAACGTGCGGACCCTCAAGGCCGATGCGGCGGCGCACTACCGCTTCCGGCCGGGCACGGAGCTGGCCTACACCTACCGCGTGGCCAATTTCGACAACGTGTACCAGCGCTCGAACCGCTTCCGGCTGCAAGACTACCTGTTGCAACAGCACGCGCTCACCTTCACCTCGCCCGTGGTGCAGGCCCGCGCCTACCTCACCTCCGAAAACACCGGCAAAAGCTATAACCTGCGCTCAATGGGCGAAAATATCGACCGTAGCTTCAAACCTGATACCCAGTGGAATGCTGACTTTACCAGCGCCTGGAACGCGGCTACGGCCGGCGGGCAGGGGGTAGCAATGGCCCTGGCCACGGCCCGCTCGGCCGCCGACGCCGGCCGCCTCCAGCCCGGCACCGAAGCCTACAACCAGCGCCTGAGCCAGCTGCAGGACATCAATAACTGGGACGTGGGCGCCGCCCTGCGCGTGCAGGCCAAGCTGGTGCACGGTGAGGCCCAGGTAAACCTGGCCGAGGCCCTGCGGCGGGGCGGCAGCAGCTTGCCCGCCAACCTCGACCTGCTGGCCGGCGCCGACCACCGCACCTACGTCGTAGTGCCTGATGGCAACTACTTTGTGAACCCCAACCCCGGCAAAGACCCGCTGAACGATAACCTCACCTACTCCAAAACCGGCGGCTTCGTGCAGGCCGGCGGGCGGTTTCTAGATGAGAAATTGCGCCTCACGGCCACGCTGCGCGTCGATAAAAACGACTACTTCGACGTGAAATTCAATCCGCGCTTCACGGCCGTGTACTCGCCTACCCAGCGCCAGAACTTCCGCGTCAGCTACCAGAGCGGCTACCGGTTCCCGAGCTTGTTTGAGGGCTTCAGCAACGTGAACAGCGGCCAGGTAAAGCGCATCGGCGGGCTGCGGGTGATGAGCGACGGGGTGTTTGAAAACAGCTACACCCGCGCCAGCATCGACGCCTTCAACCTGGCCGTGACGGCCAACATCAACGCCAATACGTCGGCCCAAACCACGGCGCAGAAGCGCGCCGCCGCCGTGCTGGCCAACCAGAACACGTTGGTTAAGAACCCCTACACCTACCTCAAGCCCGAGTATATTAAGTCGCTGGAAGTGGGCTACAAGGCGGCGTTTGGGGCGCAGGGCCGGCTGCTGGTCGATGTGGACTTCTACTACAATTCGTACCGCGACTTTATCGCGCAGGTCGAAGCCTACGTACCCATCGCCTCGGCCACGGGCGGCACTACCATCCACGACCCGCTACCCGCCACCTACGTGCCGGTGAGCGGCGACAACCTCAACGCCGTGGCCACTGCCCTCAACGTGCGCGCCACCCAGGCCCGCTACCGCCTCTGGACCAACTCGCAGAGCCAGGTGTATAACTACGGCGGCTCGGCCGGCCTGCGCTACAACTTCGGCAATGGCTTTTTGGCCGGCGGCAACGCCACTTACACCCGCCTCGACCGCACTGAAAACGGCGACGGCCTCGAAGACGGTTTCAATACCCCGCAATGGGCTTACAACCTGAGTTTTGCGAATGAGAACATGCTGCAAAATTTCGGCTTCGGCCTGAATTTCCGCCACCAGGTCAGCTACTATTCCCAGACCTTTTTGGTGAATGGCAGCGTGCCCGCCTACAGCAGCCTCGACGCGCAGCTGAGCTACCAGGTGCCGGCCGAAAAAATCCGCTTTAAGCTGGGCGCCAGCAACATCCTGAACAACTACTACGTCACCTACCTCGGCGGGCCCAGCGTGGGCGGGCTCTACTACCTGGCCGTGACGTACGGGCTGTAATTTTTTTGCTTGTCATTGCGAGGAGGCACGACGAAGCAACCTTTCCTTCCGTTCGCGCTTTTTATGAAAGCCAACGACAAGGAAAGGTTGCT
>CAZZWL010000032.1:0-2370 GCA_964657755.1 uncultured Rhodanobacter sp. | reverse complement strand
GTCGTGCCTCCTCGCAATGACAAACGCTATTTTCTTCGAACCAACTGCCGCTACCCCCTTCACTTCCGCCGAAAGCCAGCGCTACCGCCGCCACCTTCAACTCGCCGAAATCGGTGAGGCTGGCCAGCAGCGCCTGCGCCAGGCCCGCGTGCTGGTGGTGGGCGCGGGCGGCCTGGGCTGCCCCATCCTGCAATACTTGGCCGCGGCGGGGGTAGGAACGCTGGGCCTGGCCGACGCCGACCAGGTGGAGCTGACCAACCTGCCCCGCCAGATTCTCTACGGCCCCGAAGACGTGGGCCAGCCCAAGGTGGAAGCCGCCGCCCGCGCCTTGCGCCGCCTCAACGACCTGAATACGTATGAGTTGCACCCGGTGCGCGTGAGCCCCGAGAATGTGCGCGAGCTAGTAGCGCAGTACGACGTAGTGGTCGACGGCTCCGATAATTTCCCGACCCGCTACCTACTCAACGACGCCTGCGTCAGCCTGGGCCGGCCGCTGGTGTCGGGGGCCATCTACAAGTTTGAAGGCCAGGTGTCAGTGTTTAATTACGCAGGCGGCCCCACCTACCGCTGCCTTTTCCCCGAGCCACCCACCGCCGCCGAAGCGCCCGACTGCAACACTACTGGCGTGCTCAATGTACTGCCCGGCCTCATCGGCACGGTGCAGGCCACCGAGGCCCTGAAAGTGGTGCTGGGCCTGGGCGACGTGCTCAGTGGCCGCCTTTGGCTGCTCGATACCCTGAGTTTTCAGAGCCGCACCCTGCGCTTCCACCGCGACCCGGTGCAGAGCGCCATCAACCTCGACACGGCCAACCCGGCCGACTACTTCGACGTAAGCTGCGCGCCCAGCGCGGCTATTACTAGCATCAGCGCCAGCGAGTTGCGCCAGCAGCTGGCCGCCCCTACCCCCCCGCTGCTGCTCGATGTGCGCGGGCCGCTGGAGCATCAGCGGCGCCACCTGCCGGGCGCCGTGCTGCTGCCGCTGCCCGAGCTGGCCGCCCGCGCCGCCGAGGTGCCGCGCACCCGCCCGGTGGTGGTATACTGCCAAAGCGGCGTGCGCAGCGCCCAAGCCGTAACGTTGCTGCGCGGTCTGGGCTATGCTAATGTGCTGACGCTGCGCGGTGGGTTGGAAGAATATTAGCATTGAGTGGGTTGCTGCCCGTCCGGTTATCGAGCCGAAATCGTTATTTCCTGGCTTATATAACGCCGATTTTTTTAGGGGAATGAAAACACGCGGGTAGTGTTTAGGGTAATGCATTGACCGGCTAGACCGGCCTACCTTCGTTTTTCGCATGAGCCGCCTTTCCTCGCCTACTACGCTGCACGACGCCCACGGACGGCCGCTCGAATACCTGCGCCTGGCCATCACGGACCGCTGCAACCTGCGCTGCTTCTACTGCATGCCCGAGGAGGGTATCAAATACCTGCCTAAGCACGAGCTGCTTAGCTACGAAGAAATGCTGCGCCTGGTGGAAATCATGACTGGCCTGGGCGTGCGCAAGGTGCGCCTCACCGGTGGCGAGCCCTTCGTGCGCCGCGACCTGGTGCCCTTCATGGAGCGCCTGGCCGCCCTGCCGGGTATCGACGACATTAGCTTGACTACCAACGGTGTGCTCACCGCGCCGCACGTGCCTACCCTGGCCCGGCTGGGTGTGAAAGCCGTAAACCTCAGCCTCGATACCCTGGACCGCCAGCGCTTCTTTGAGATAACCCGGCGCGACGAGCTGCCGCAGGTAATGCGCACATTCCACGCGCTGCTTGACGCTGGTATTCAGCTGAAAATCAACGCCGTGGTGATGGATGGCCGCAACATTCAGGACCTGGTGCCGCTGGCCGAGCTCACCCGCGACCTGCCCGTGGAGGTGCGCTTTATCGAAGAAATGCCCTTCAACGGCGGCAGCCACGTGGCCACGCCCGAGTCGCTGCCCTGGAACCACCGCCGCATTCGGCAGCACCTGGAGGCGCACCTGGGCGCGCTCACGCCGGCCTATACACCCACCGGCGCCACCGCCGACGAGTACACCCTGGCCGGCCACCAAGGCCGGGTCGGGATTATCGCGGCCTACTCGCGCACTTTCTGCGGCACCTGCAACCGCCTGCGCCTCACCGCCGAAGGTGGCATTAAAACCTGCCTCTACGACCAGGGCGTGCTCGACCTGCGCGCCATGCTGCGCGGCGGCGCCACCGATGCCGACATCGCGGCCGCGCTCTCCCAGGCCTTCTACCACCGCGCCGCCAATGGCTTTGAGGCCGAGCGCCTGCGCCCCGTGCACCAGCTCAACTTCGAGAGCATGGCCACGATTGGTGGGTGATTTTTCAATTATCAGTTAGCAATCATCAGTTATTAATTGGCGATGCGGTAATGGCTGATAA
>CAZZWL010000031.1:36168-41295 GCA_964657755.1 uncultured Rhodanobacter sp. | reverse complement strand
TCGGCCACGCCGTCACCGTCGGCATCGGGGCAGCCTTGCAGGGCGGCCAGGCCCTGCACGTCGGGGCACTTATCCTGGTAGTCGGCCACACCGTCGCCGTCCGTGTCAATGGGGCAGCCGTTCACGTCCACTTTCACGCCGGTGGGCGTGTTGGGGCACTTGTCCTTCTTGTCCGACACGCCGTCGCCGTCCGTGTCTTTGGCTTTGCCCAGGTTGGCGCGCAGGCCCGCCGAGAAGTTCAGGTAGCGGTCTTTTTTATCCCAAAAAGTGGTGGCGTTGTTGTCCACCCCGTCGAGGCGGTCATCAGAGGTTTGCAAGTAGGCCTGGGTAGCCTGCACGAACAGGACGGCCGACTCGCCTAGGTGAAAGTCCAGGCCGCCGCCCACCTGACCGGTGAAGGTGCCGAAGCGAGTGAAGTTGTTGGCCGCCGTGGGCGTGGCATAGCGGTCGGCCGTTACCCACGCAAAGCCCGGCTCCACCAGGAGGTAAGGATGCAGGAAGAAGTTGTCGCTGATGGGCGCCTTAATCTTGAAGCCCAGGCCGGCCCCGTAGGTCTGAGCCTTGAAGCGCCGGCCCGCGCTGGTGAATGTGCCCTCATCGGAGGGGTAGCGCAGGCGGGTATAGTCCAGGTCGAGCTTGATGTCGAGTACTTTGCCGATGTAGCGAGTGATGTCGATGCCGCCGCTGTAGGGCATATTTTTCCAGTCCCAGAAGGCATTGCCCAGGTCGCCGCGATACTGCGTGGCGTTGGCGTGCAGACCAATGGCCGTTTTGCGGTCAGCCGTTTGAGCGTGGGCGGTGGAAGCGGCGGCCACGAGGCCGAGCCCGAACAGAGCCGCTTTGTATACTTGGTGGTTCATAAACCAGGGTATTGGTAAAAAAATAAGAAAGAGTAGAAGGCAATGCCCACCCCAGGGGTAGCGCTGCAAAACCCGGTATGTGGGGAAAGTAGCAGCCCTGCTGACGAGTGAAACGCGGTCAGTTGGTGGGGTGAGTCAGTTAGAGCGAGGGTTTTAAAATTCTGGCCTCATACTGGATGCATGAAAAGAAGGTTTTTTCAGCCCCCGGAAAAAAGGCCATTTTCTTGATTTTATTCCGCAACTCAAGCCCGTATTCAGTAAATTCAGAGGGTTTATCGATGGATTCAGAGCCAAAGTTGGTCTGTTCACCTTTTTTGGCCGTTTGGCAGGCTACGGCCGCAGCCATTACCCCCGAGGCGTTGCCAGCCCCACTCCACCGTGAGTGGCCACGGCTTTTACCCAAAGCCCGTTTGGATTAGTATTCGCCCTATCCGGAATAGAGCAGGAATGCGCTGGTTGGCATTTCCTCGCGAGTGCGTGAGACGGCCGGGTAAAAGTGGCCGCGGAGGAACTGCATTTTCGCTGTTAAAGAGAGCAAAAAAATCACCCGGCAACCGGCAGCACACCAACCCGGATGCCACCTTTCGGACTGAAGTGGCACCCTGCGCAAATGAGGACGGCTTCGCTTTCACTGCTTGCATACCGCCTGCTGGCCCCCGCGGCTTTGCTACCCCCGCCACACCCGCGAAGCGTTTGACCAGCTACTGAGCTGCACCCAGGGCATCACCAGGCTGAGCCGGCCAGGCAGTGCGCTATCAGCACGCTTTGGCCAAGGGTGGTTAGCGCACCCTCAAAACTGGGCTGCTACCCCCCGCGCGCAATCGAGCTTCATCCTCTTTGCAGCCTAATGTTCGTTCGCACCCGACTACCTCAGCCATGCGGCTACGCAAACGGCGGCGGTGTTTGGCCGCGGTTATCAACCAGCAGGCCGGCCGCGTTCCGGCTGCGCTTGGGGGTAGGCCGCCGCTACCGGGCCGTGGTGGCAGGTAGCGCGGGAGCCGGGTGGTCGTGGGCGGCCACGTACTGGTGGCGCCACAGCACCCAGGCAAGGCCAACGGCTGCCGTCACGATTAACAGGATATACACAACGCGGTCCTGGCGGGCAATGATATCGAAGCGTTTCATGGGGGTAGGCATTGGGGCCGGGTCCTTAACGCGCGCGGCCCGGCAGGGTTGCCAGGCGCTCAGCTAAGGCCCAGGCTGCGCTGCAAGCCCAGTAGCACGGCGTCAATCTGGTCAGCAAAAGCATTTATCTGGTCGAGGCCGGCGCGGGCTTCCTCAATGTGGCCGCGCTGGTAGCGCGTCGTGAGCTCCTGGCCCGTGCGGAGCTGCTGCTGAAGCAGGTGCTCGGCTTCGCGCACTTCAGCCCGGCTCCCGTAGCTGGGCTTAAGCACGGTTTGCAGCCACTGGCCTAGCGGGCTTTCGACCGCCGAAAACAGCGCCGCGTCGGCTTCGCTCACGCCGTAGAGCACCGACCGCAGCCGGGACTTAAACAACACCTGCTTCACGCGGGCCTGCTGAAAGTCGAAAGTGGAAAGGGCCATTGGTACGGGAACTAACGAATAGCGGGTGGGCAACGATAGATGGCAATAAATTCAGCAGTAATATATAAAAACGGGGATAATTGGCTACCGCAGCCCGGCGGCCCCTTGCGCCCGCAGGGCCGATAGCTCAGCGCGGGCGCGCAGCAGGTCCGTAGCATCCACGGCCAGCATAAAGACACCGGCAGGCTGCCCCTGCTCCTCAAACTGCTGGAGCGTGACATCCATAACCACTTCCTGGAGCCCACCGTCGGCCGCGAGGGGCAGCTGGGCACGCAGCTCCGGGTCATGAAAATCCTGGCCGGTAGTGTACACGCCATCGAGCGCGGCGAGCAGGCCCTGCGCCACTATCTCGGGCAGGGCGGCGGCGGCCGGGCGGCCCAGCAGCTCGCGGTGCGGAAACAGCCGCTGGTAGGCGGGGTTAATAAACTCGTATCGGTGGTCGGGCCCGCATAGAATGGCCACGAGCGCCGGCATTTCTATAAATAATTTTTGATACGTAACTCGTTGTTTTTCAGCAGTCTGATACGTTTGGTAAGCTTGCTCGGCCAATAGGGACTGTTGCTCGCTGGCTTGCAGCAGTTCGGCCACCAGCTGGCGCTGGTCGTGGATATCGCTGGCGCTGCCGACCCACATCGTGAGCTGGCCGGCCTCATCGCGGCGCGGCGCGGCCTGCATCAGCACCCAGCGGTACTGGCCGTCGTGGCGGCGCAGCCGGTACTCGTACTGCACGGGTTGGCCACTGGCCAGGGCAGCGCTCCAGGTTGCTCGCAGGCCCGCCAGGTCATCGGGGTGCGCCTGCTCGGCCCAGTTGCTGGCGATTAATTCCGGCTCCGTCTTACCCGTGAAGCTCAGCCAGCGCGGGTTGAAATAGTCGGGCTGGCCGGCGGGCGTGTTGGTCCACACCATCACGGGCAGCGACTCCAGCATGAAGCGGCTGCGCTCCTGGCTGTCGGCCAGGGCCTGGGCGGCGGCCTGGCGGGTGGCCAGGGTCTGCGCCGTCACGTCCTGCGGGCGCTGCAAAATGTATTCGAGCTGGCCCTGGGCGTCGAAAAGGGGGTAGTGCGTTATCTGCCAGTAGCGCTCCTCGGTGCCGCCATCCGCGCGCGCCAGGTCGTAGCGCAGCAGGGGCATCGTGTGCGGGGCCAGGTGCTGGCGCACGTACTCGTGCGACTCGTCCAGCTCGCGCTGGCTGCCGGGGGCCGAGGGGTAGGCGGCAAAAATATTCTTCCCCACCGCCTGCTCACGGGGCAGCAGCGCGGTCGCCACGTGCGCATCTGAGTTATTGACCACCGTGCCATCGGGCCGCAGCAGGAGAAAAGAATCGGGCAGCGCACGAAATAAGCGCTGATAATCAGCAGACTGACCGGACTAAGCCACAACGGAGCAGATTGGGAGCCGGCCGCGGCGAAAAACATGGCCTGGGGCGCCGGCCCGGCAGTGCGCCTACATACTTGCCAACCGGGCAATTAGTTGGGGGTAGGGCCACCCGACGGACCCGTACCTTTGCCCAATGCCTTTGCTCGAAGTAGTTACCCGCCGCCAGCAGCGGCAGTTTTGCGCCCTACCCCACCGCCTGCACCGCCACGAGCCCGCCTACATTGGCCCGCTCGACAATGAGGTGGATGCCGTCTTTAACCCCGCTAAAAACCAGCTGTTCGCGGCCGGGGGCGAGGCCCGGCGCTGGCTGCTCACCGACGCGCGGGGCCTGGTTATTGGCCGCATCGCAGCCTTCGTCAACCCGCTCACCGCTACCGTGGCCGATGCCACGCTGCCCACCGGCGGCCTGGGTTTTTTTGAGTGCCTCCACGACCAGGCCGCGGCCCATGAGCTGTTTGACGTGGCCTGCGCCTGGCTGAAAGCCCGCGGCATGCTGGCCGTGGACGGGCCCATCAACTTCGGCGACCGCGACCGGTTCTGGGGCGTGCTGATTGACGGCTTCGACCACGAGCCCAACTACGGCATGTTCTGGCACCCAGCTTATTACCAGCAGCTATTCGAGAGCTACGGTTTTCAGCTCTATTTTAAGCAGTACACTTGCCACCGGCTGGTGCACACGCCGCTGCACCCCAGCTTTCATAAAAAGCTGGCCGATTTTTCGGCTGATGCGCACTTCCGCTTCGCCCACGCCCGCAAGGCGGAGCCGGAGAAGATGGCCCGCGACTTTCACCACGTCTACAACCTGGCGTGGGGCCGCCACGCGGGCGTGAAGCCCATGACCCTCGACCAGGCCCGCCACCTGGTGCGGGAGATGATGCCGGTGCTCGACGAAAATATCCTGGCCTTTGCTTACCACGACGACGAGCCGGTGGCCTTCTTCCTCAACCTGCCCGAGCTCAACCAGATTTTCAAGCACATTGGCCACCGGCTCAACCTCATCGGCAAGCTGCGCTTCGTGTGGGCCCGCTGGCGCTACATGCGGCGAACCGACAAAAAACTGCTGGGCATCATCTACGGCGTGGTGCCCGCGTTTCAGGGCACCGGCGTGGACCTCGCCCTCATCACCTGGACTCAGGACAGATTTATGAGCGTTGGCTACCAAACTATTGAGATGAACTGGATTGGCGATTTTAACCCCCGCATGCTGGTTACTACGCGTAGCATCGGGGCCAAAATCATGAAAACCCACGCCACCTACCGCAAGCTGTTCGTGGACCGACCTTTCGAGCGCTACCCCATCATTCGGTGAGTGAGTACTGGGAGTAATGTCGTTCTGCGGTGAGAAC
>CAZZWL010000031.1:0-36158 GCA_964657755.1 uncultured Rhodanobacter sp. | reverse complement strand
CCCAGTACTCCCAGTACTCAAACTACTCTTTTAAAGCTGGTGTCCAGGGCCAACACCTGGGGCAGCACCAGTTGCGAGTCGTCGTTGTAGACGACGTGCTCGGCCCGCGCCAGCTTTTCTTCCTCGCTCAGCTGCTTGCCCATAATGGCCTGCACCTCGGCGGCCGAGCGGTGCGCATCGCGGCGCAACACCCGCGCCGTGCGCACGGCAGCCGGCGCGAAAACCGTGATGATGGCATCGAGCCCCCGGTAGGCCCCCGACTCGTAAAGCAGCGCGGCTTCCTTGAGGCTATAGGGGTAGCCCGCCGCGGCCTGGGCCGCGGCCCAGGCCGCGTAGTCGGCCCCCACGCGCGGATGCACCAGCGCGTTGAGCCGCGCCAGCTGGGTAGCATCGTTAAAGGCCACCCGCGCCAGGTAAGGCCGGTTGAGCTGCCCGGCGGCATCGTAGGTTTCGGCCCCGAAGGCAGCTTGCAGCTGCCCGCGCAGCACCAGGTCGTGGGCCATCACCCACTTGGCGCGGCTGTCGGAGTCGTATACCGGCACGCCCAGCGCGGCGAATACCCGCGCCACCACGCTTTTGCCCGAGCCAATTCCGCCGGTGATGCCAATGCGAAGCATTTTTGAGTTATGAATTAAAAGTTAAAAGTTAGGAGTTAAAGCTCATGGAATTATTGAAGGCTTTAGCACCAACTCCTAACTCCTAGCTTTTAACTCGTAACTCTTACAAAGAGTCGCCACCCGGCACCAGGTAGTAGCTGGCCGAGTCGGCGGGAAGGCTCACGAGGCGCACGGTGCCCAGGGCGCGGCGCAGCGGCGGCCGCAGCACCGAGCGCAAGGGCAGCGTGCCGGGCAGCCGCAGCCGCACCTCGGCCGGGGGCAGGTGCATGCCCAGGGCACGGCTGAGCAGGCGCCAGCCGTTGCCGCGCACCTCCACGGCCACGGCGGGGGGTAGGGCGCGGGCCGGGTGGTAGCGCCGGGCATTGTAGTGCCAGCTTACGGGGTAATTGAGGGGCGCCACGTAGCTCTTGCTGAGCGAGCGCAACATCCACAACGTGCTGGCTATCACGAAGCAAATAAAAGCTACGCGGTAGAAATGCGGCTCTTTTTCGGCCAGCGGGCGCAGCAGTCGGCGCAGCACCTGCACCAGCTGGCCGTGGCCGCTACCGGCCGGGGGCGGCGCGGGCTTCATGCTAGGCGTTGGCGGCGACGGTTTCGCTGGTAGTGGGCGAGCCAGCCACGCGGGCCACGGCGCTGCGGTCGAAGCGCAGGCGCTGGCCGCGCTCTACTTCGAGCAGCACGGTTTCGGGGCCCACTTCCACCAGCAGGCCGTGCAGGCCCCCGATAGTTACCACGCGGGTGCCTTTCACCAGCGACTCGCGGAAGGACTTGGCATCGGCCGTTTTGCGCTGCTGCGGCCGAATCATGAAGAAATACAGCACCAGGCCAATGGCCACCGGAAACACGAGCTGCATAATGCCGCTGCTAGCCGGGGCTTGCAGCAAAAGAGTTAGAAAGGTCATATACTTGAGGATGTAGAAAATGTGAGCAGGGTGGGAAATGCGAGAAATAAAAAGCGAAGAATTTAACGGGGAATGGCCAAAATACTGCTTGCAAGAGCTTTATACTTAGCTAGTATTTTTTCCACCCCCTGCACATTTCCGCATTTTTATTAGTTCGTCAGCACGTTGCCTTTGATATAAATGGTAGTGATGCTGGGCTGGGTATTGGCCCGCACGCTCACCTGCTTGCTGATGAGGCCCTGCTTGCCCTTACTGTCAAACTGCACCTCCATTTCGCCGGTGGCACCGGGCGCAATGGCTTCCTTCGTCCAGCTGGGGGTAGTGCAGCCGCAGCTGGCCGTGGCATCGGCAATGAGCAGCGGCGTCTTACCCGTGTTGGTAAACTTGAAGGTGTGGCGCACCTTGCTGGCGGGCTGAATATCCCCGAAATCAAACTGCGACTCGGCAAAGGTCAGCACTGGCGCGTTGGGGTTGGGCGCCTCCGTGTCGCTGGCCACATTGGGGTTGTCGATGGTCGGGTTGGCTTTGGCATCGGTGGCCGCGTCGTCGGCGGCGGCATTCATGCCCTGGGTGCCGGCCTCGGTGGGTTTGTCGTAGCTACAGCCGCCCAGCAGCAGGGCGGCCACGGCCAAAGAGTAGAGAGTAGAGCGCAGCATATACACGGCCCGCGCGGCGCCCCGTTAGGCCACCGCGCGGGGTTTGGTTAAAGTCTTTATTTCAGCTTGTCGATAATGTGCTGGGCAAATTCCGTGGTGGAAGCCTTGCCGCCCAGGTCACCGGTGCACTGCTCCTTGTGCAGGAATGTCTCGTTCAGTGCCGCCTCAATGCGGGTAGCGTAGTCCTTTTCGCCCAGGTGCTCCAGCATCATTAGGGCCGAGCGCAGCAGGGCGGTGGGGTTGGCTTTGCCCTGGCCCGCGATGTCGGGGGCCGAGCCGTGCACGGCTTCAAAGACAGCCATGTCATCACCGATATTGGCGCCGCTCACTACCCCCAGGCCACCCACCAGGCCGGCGCAGAGGTCCGACAGGATATCGCCAAACAAGTTAGTAGTCACAATCACGTCGAACTGCTGGGGCTTGTTAACCAGCTGCATGCACATGTTGTCGATGATGCGGTCGTCGTAGAACGTGACTTCCGGAAACTCGGCGGCGGCCTCGCGGCAGGCGTCAATCATGAGCTTACCCGCCATCTTCAGGATGTTGCCCTTGTGGGCCAGCGTCACGTGCTGGCGGCCGTGCTTGGCGGCGTAGGCAAAGGCCGCGCGGCAAATTTTGCGGCACCCCACCACCGTGTTGCGGCTGATGGAGTCGGCAATGCCCAAGCGCTCATCCCACAGCTCCAGGCCCGCGTACAGGCCCTCGGTGTTTTCGCGAAACAGCACCAGGTCAATGCCTTTGAAGGGGGTAGTGATGCCCTCGGTGGTCTTGGCCGGGCGCACGTTCTGGTACAGGTCGTACTTCTGGCGCAGCGTAATATTTACACTCCGAAAGCCCTTGCCCACGGGCGTCGTCACGGGTCCTTTCAGGCCCACGCGGGTGCGCTCCAGCGAGTCGAACAGCGTTTGGGGCAGCAGCTGGCCACTTTCGGCCAGGGCCGTTTCGCCGGCGTTGTGCGTCTCCCACTGCACGGGCACTTGGGCGGCCGTGAAGATGTCGACTACCGCACGGGTGATTTCCGGACCAATACCGTCGCCGGGGATGAGGGTTACGAGATGCATACTAGAATAGGTGTAAAAAGAAGGGGTAGGCACGGGCCTAATTATTGAGTACGCAAGCAGCTGACAACCAGCCAGCTGCTTGCGTACTCTCCCAGCCAGCGCTTACCAGCGCTTACTGGATAGAGCGCCGCGAGTTAATCTGGCTGATGAGCTGGTCAACGTCGCCGAGCAGCTGCTCCGCCTTGCTTTTGGCATCCTGAATTACGCGCTGCCCCTCGCTCTTGGCCGACGACGGAGTGTTGTCGCGGCTCGTCACGAGGCTTTCGGTGAGGTCGGCGAGTACCGAGCGGTATTTCTCGAGCTGGTAGCTGAGCCAGGAGCGGGTTTCGCGGCCATTTTCGGGCGCGTAGAGCAGGCTGATGGCCGCCCCGGCAAGGGCGCCGCCCGTGAAGCACAACAGTCCAGTGGTGGTTTTGCTAGCCATTTTATTGAATGATGTGGGGGTAGATGGAAAGGAATAATGATGAACAGCTGACACGGCGGCGGCGGAGTGGCCGCACGCGCTTAGTAGCACCTGTTTATCAGTAGCAAAGACTACTGGTTGTCGAGCAGGCCCCGGCCCGACTTGCGGATGTCGCCGCTTGCCGCCAGGTCCTGCGCCAGCTTGTCCAGCACCCCGTTTACGAATTGTTTGCTCTTGGGGGTGCTGTAGATTTTGCTGATTTCGATGTACTCGTTGATGGTCACCTTCACCGGGATGCCCCGGAAGAGCTGCATCTCGCAGAGGGCCATCTTCAGGATAATTTTATCCAGCAAAGCTACCCGCTCCACGTCCCAGTTGGGCGTCGAGTCGCCGATGAGCTTTTCCGACTTGGCATCGTCGGCCAGGGTTTGCTTATAGAGCGTTTCGGCAAAGTCGCGGTCGTCATGCCAGTTGGCGCTCAGGTTCATCAGCTCCTGGGTTGAGTCGGCGCCGTAGGGCAGCATTTTCAGCGTCTTGAGCACCAGGTTGCGCACGATGGGGCGGTTTTCCTCCCAGTTCAGGTCGTCGCCCTCCAGGTAGCGGGGTAGGGCTTCGCCCTTGAATACGAAGTCTTTGTAGAGGTGGCGCACCAGCTCCATATCGGTATCGTAGTCGGTTTCGACGAGGCCCGTGTTTTTGCCGGCCAGGTAGGCCTGCACGGTTTCGTCGGGCTTCATTTCCTTCTGCCAGGCCTCGCGCAGGGCGTCCAGCTCCTCAGCATCGGTCCACTGCAGCTTGCGCTTGATGGTGGTTTGCAGCAGCTGCTCGTTCTCGCGCAGCTTCTCAAAAGCCGCGTTCTCAAACAGCCGGGCCGTGCCCGCGGCCTCAAAGCGCGGGCCGGTCAGGCGCCGGGCCTCGCGCTCATTATCCTCCGTAATGAGCTGGAGCAGCGCCTGCGGCATATTCAGCAGGTGCAGATACTGGTCGTGGATGCTCTCGGCACCGTGCAGCAGCTGCCCGCCGTAGAAGGTGCCTTCCTTCTGCACCAGCTTCTGGTAGTAGTCCACGGCTCCCTGCACGGCGGCGGCCACCTCCTGGTCGTCGGAGCCCGACTCGGGCATTTCGCCGGTGCGGTGCCACTCGCGCAGCTGCGCCTCGCCCAGCTTGCGCTGGCCTTCGAGCAGGCGGCGGTCGGGGGCCTTGTCGGCGCTCAGGTCGGGTTCAAAAGCCGCCGCGATGCGGTCCTGGGCCAGCAGCAAATCGGCGGCTACCGCTTGCTGGTAGGCATAAAGGGCCTGCATGACTTTGATGCGGAGAAGACGGCGGTTTAGCATTTTTTTGAATTATGAATTATGAGTTAAAAGTTATGCGTTAAAAATCAGGAGTTGGGCAGCAGGTCAAACTACTAGTTCAGAGCCGACTACCTAACTCACAACTCATAACTTTTAACTCATAACTTCTTATTAGTATGTCGGCTTTACCCGGCCCACGGCTTCGATACCTCCCTGGACCTGGCGCATGGCCACCGCCTGGGGGTAGCTTTCCGGCCCGGCCACCAGCCCCAAAATTGGCGCCGGGGCCGGAGTAGGCGCCTCGAGTAGCGTAGGGTTAAAAAGGAAAAGGCGCGGGAAAAGTGGGGCGTAACTTTGTTTGGGTAGCGGTAGCCGGCCAAACGCCGTTGCAACCACAAAAGTACCCGATTTTTTCCGGTTGCGGCCCGGTTTTCCGGCCCCTACCCCCCTCCTGCCCATGCCAACCCGCGCCCTTGCCGCCGTTAACCCGCATATTTTTCGCTATAAATGGCATTTCCTCGGCGGGGTGCTATTCGTGATTCTGAGCACGTTGCTGACCATTTTTCCGGCGCAGTTGGTGCGCTACTCCTTCGATTTGGTGAACGAGGGCATCGACCTCTACCACTTGTATGCCGGCACGCGGGCGCAGGCGGGGGTGTACCAGCTGTTTGGGCGCAACGTGCTGTTTTATGGCATGGTGATAATTGTGCTGGCGCTGCTGCGGGGCATTTTCCTGTTTTTTATGCGCCAGACCCTCATCGTGCTGTCGCGGCGCGTCGAAAACGACCAGAAAAACCAGATTTATCAGCACTACCAGTCGCTGCCGCTCAGCTTCTACCGCCGCCACAGCACCGGCGACCTCATGTCGCGCATTTCGGAAGACGTAGGGCGCGTGCGCATGTACCTGGGGCCGGGCATCATGTATTTTTTGCAGCTCGTGCTGCTGTTCGTGCTGGTAGTGCCGCTCATGCTGCTCGTCAACGTGAAGCTGACGGTGCTCACGCTCCTACCCCTACCAATTTTGTCGGTCAGCATTTTCTACGTGAATAACCTGATTGAGAAGAAGTCAGATGACATTCAGCGGGCGCTGGCGGCCATGACGACCTTCACCCAGGAGGCTTTTTCTGGCATTCGGGTGCTCAAGTCGTTCGTGCGGCAGCAGGACTCGGCCGAGCAGTTCCAGGTTTCGACCAATGAATACAAGGACAAGTCGCTGAGCCTGAACTTCGTCAACTCGCTCTTCTTCCCGCTCATCCTGTTTCTGGTGGGCATCAGCACCATCGTCACGGTCTGGATTGGCGGCCAGGAGGTCATCCGGGGCACTATCACCACGGGCAGCATCGCCGAGTTCATTATCTACGTGAACCTGCTGACCTGGCCGGTCACGGCCCTGGGCTGGACCTCGTCCTTGGTGCAGCGCGCCGAGGCGTCGCAGGCCCGCATCAACGAGTTTCTGGACGAGAAAACCGACATCGTGTCGCGGCAAAACGTGGTGCGCGAAATCACCGGCGACATTGTGTTTGACCACGTTACGTTTACCTATCCCGACACCGGCATCAAGGCCCTGCGCGACGTGAGCTTCCGCATCCGGCCGGGCCAGACGCTGGCCATTATCGGCAACACGGGCTCGGGCAAGAGCACCATCGCGGCGCTGCTGTGCCGGCTCTACGACGTGACCAGCGGCGGCATCCGGGTCGATGACGTGGACGTGCGCGACTACGCGCTGACTTCGCTGCGCGAGCAAATTGGCTACGTGCCGCAGGACGTATTTCTGTTTTCGGACAGCATTCGCAACAACATCAACTTCGGCCTCGACCAGCCCGATGAGGCGCGCATGGCACAGGCCGCCCGCGACGCCGACGTGTACGACAACATTATCCGCTTCCCGGAGGGCTTCGACACCAAGGTGGGCGAGCGCGGCATTACGCTCTCGGGCGGCCAGAAGCAGCGCGTGAGCATGGCCCGCGCCCTGGTGAAGGAGCCCAAAATTCTGATTCTCGACGACTCGCTTTCGGCCGTCGATACCAAGACCGAGAACGCCATTCTCGACAGCCTGCAGCGGGTAATGAAAAACCGCACCAGCCTCATCATCTCGCACCGCGTATCGTCGGTGAAGCTGGCCGACGAAATCCTGGTCATCGACGACGGCCAGATTGTGCAGCACGGCCCCCACGCTACCCTTATGGCCGAGGCCGACGGCCTCTACCGCGCCCTCTACGAGCGCCAGCTCCAGACCGAAGTAGTTGAGTAATAGGAGCAATGGTAGTAATGTCGTTTTTACCGCAGAACGACATTACTCCCGTTACGCTCATTACCCTAATTACTCAACTGCACCAAGCGCATACCTTTTTTCTCGCCGGCGGTGCAGCGCACCACGTAGGGGCCAGCCGGTAGCGACGCCACATTCATGACAACGGGCGAGGTACCAACCATTACGGTTTGGGTCAGCACCGGGCGGCCTTCCTTGTCGTTGATTTCAAAGCGGGTCGGGCCGGGGGCGTCGCAACGCACCGTTAGGGTGTGCGCAATGGGATTTTGGTCCGCTTTAATCTTGAGCGCATTGGGGTCAGGTGCGGGCGTGACCGGGGCCAGGGCAATGGGAGCAGGGGGGGCCTCGGCCACGCTGGCCGTGGCGGCAAGGATAGCGGCCTTGGCAACCGTAGCAGCGGGTTTGGCAGCAGCTTTGGCGGCGGCGGGCTTAGCGGCGGCCGGTTTAGGCTTGGCAGCCGGGGCTTTCTGCGCCAGCAGGCCCAGCGGGGCCAGCAGCAACGCGCCAGCGAGTATAATGAGTGGTTTCATAAAGGTTATTGGACTAAAATGCGACACCTACTTAGCTGGGTAAAGATACAGCCGCTGGCAAAATACCCTAATCTAATTTTTTTACTGGCTAGGAGTGAAGGGCTTGGCTCACAGTTGTCGTTTTTTTCGCCTCCAATCCGCAAAAAAGCCGCCGTTGCTTGCGAAAATCCCGGCCCTACCCCTACCTTTGCACCTCCAAATGCCCTCGGGGTGTAGCGTAGCCTGGTATCGCGCCAGCATGGGGTGCTGGAGGTCGTAGGTTCGAATCCTGCCACTCCGACCGAGGAGCAAGTTTGCCCCACGAAAAAGCCCCCGACCTTCGGGTCGGGGGCTTTTTTAGGCAGCTTTGCTAAATTTGGATTCCCGCCGCGGAGCCGCCCCATCGGCCCCGCTCATATTCGGGGTGTAGCGCAGCCCGGTAGCGCGCGTCGTTCGGGACGACGAGGCCGTAGGTTCGAATCCTGCCACCCCGACTCTCTCAAAAAAAGGTCTTTCGCTCTGGTAGCGAAGGGCCTTTTTTCGTATGCGCCCTGGCGCAAAAAGCGCTGAGAATCTGGTACCTGGCCGCCGCCGAAGCATAGGTTTTGTCCTCACCATAAAATTCACGCGGCTAACATACTGGCTAAGCTATGTTTGGCTTATGATGCGCGGCTTTCTCCTTGGGTGCTTTCTACTGGTTGGGCGCAGTGGCTGGGCGCAGTCCACGGCGGGGCCTCCCTCCCCTACCCCGGCCCACCACGTCTATCTTATGCTGGGACCCACTGTGTTCTTCGCCGACGATGGCCGCACCTACTTCGGGGCCGATGCCGGGATGGGCAGTTGGGTTAGCCGGCGGCTGGCCATTGGCGGCACGCTCAGCATCAGCGGGCGGCGCCGCATCGATACCAACTACGGCTACCAGGCCACGGCCCCAATGGTGGGCCTCTACAGCTTGCAGGCCAGCACCCGCGTGCTGCTGGCCGATGCGCCCCGCTGCCGCCTCGACCTGCTCAATGGCATTGGCTACGGTGCGACCGGGCTCTTCGACCACGACCGCGTGGCAGCGGTGGTTACGCACACCCGCACGGGCACCGTCACCAGCTATCAGCCCCTGCGCGTAGCCCTTAGCGAACACCTGCTGCTGGAAGCTGGCCTGGGCCTCACTTTCAAAGTAAGCCGGAACACCTGGCTGGTGGCGCAGCTTAGCCGGCGGCAGTTGGTGGGCAGCCCGAAGTTTGGCGCTCCAGATGGATTTTCACACTGGGTGGGCACTGTCGGCATTACCATGCCCAACGGCTGGTAGCTCCACTGGTGGTAACCGGATAACGGATGGCTGGGGTTTTTTACTTTACTCCTACCCGCAGCTCATCCACCTCATCCAGTCCAAACTGCTCCAGGTAGAATGGCTGACTGGTCAGGTTCAGGTCTTTAATACCTTGCTGGGCGGCGGCGTAGAGCTTACCAGGCGCCAGCAAAAAGCTCACGCCGCGCACGCGGGCGGCCACTACGCGCCGGCCGGCCGGCACCACGCGGTAGCGCCAGCCGGTGGGCAGCGCGGCGGCCGTGTCGGGCACCAGCAGGCCCACGAAGGCGCGAATGGAGTCGTGCGCCGACTCGGGGTTGTTGTAGTAGAGGTTGGCCAGCGGCGGGGGGGTAGAGCTGGCGTCCTGCCGGGACTTGGCGGCGCGAAACAGCTCGCCGAAGCGCGCGTCATCTACCTTGCCGTGGAAAGGCTGGCCGGCCAGCAGCACGGGGGTAGCCGTGGTTTCGAGGACCACCGTGGGCGTGCGCAGCCCGCCCAAATAGGCATAAATGCCCAGGCCAATGGCGGTGAAGATGAGAACGAGGGGTAAGAAAAAACGCATAAGTAATGAACAGTGAACAAGGAGCAGTGAGCAATTAGTAGCTACTTGGGCTTGCTACTCAGTATCAGTTGTCAATTGCTCACTGTTCATGGCTAACTGCTCACTACTAGCATATTGCATACGGTAGAGCTGGGCGTAGTAGCCGCCGAGGCGCAGCAGCTCGTCGTGAGTACCGGTTTCCTTGATTTCGCCGCGGTCGAGCACGATGATGCGGTCGGCCTTCTGGATGGTGCTGAGGCGGTGGGCGATAACCAGCGCCGTGCGGCCTTCCATGAGCTTGTCGATGGCGCCCTGAATCATCTCCTCCGTCTCCGAATCGACGGACGAGGTGGCCTCGTCGAGCACAATCACGCGCGGCTCGTACACCAGCGCCCGCACGAAGCTGATGAGCTGGCGCTGGCCCACCGAAAGCGTGGCGCCGCGCTCCATCACCGGGTAGTCGAGGCCGCCGGGCAGGCGCTCTATAAAGCGCTGGGCGCCCACCAAGGCCGCCGCCTCCCATATTTTGGCGTCGCTGATGTCGGTGTTGCCGAGCGTGATGTTGGCCCGGATGGAGCCCGCGAACAAGAACACGTCCTGCAATACTACCCCTATCTGGCGGCGCAGCTGGCTCAGGTCGTAGTCGCGCAAGTCGTGGCCATCGACCTTAATATGGCCCTGCTGAATATCGTAGAAGCGCGACAGCAGGTTGATAATGCTGGTTTTGCCCGCGCCGGTCGCGCCTACAAACGCTACCGTCTGGCCCGGCCGCACGTGAAAGCTGATGTCGCGCAGCACCCATTCGGGGTCGTCGGTCGGGCCATCCTGCTGGTTATAGGCAAACCACACGTGGTCGAACTCCACCTCGCCTTGCAGCTGGGGCACGGGTAGCGTGCCGGAGCTGGAAACCAGGTCCTTACTGTCCAGTAATTTGAGCAGGCGCTCGGTGCTCACCAGGCCTAACTGCAGCGTATTGAAGCGGTCGGCAATCTGGCGGATAGGCCTGAAAAACAGTGCGTTGTACATAATAAAGGCAATCAGCTCGCCCTTCGAGATGCTGCCATCAATCTGGCCCTGCGCGGCGTACCACACCAGCAGCCCTACCCCTATCGCGCCCAGCACCTCGGCCACCGGAAAGTAGATGCTGTAATAGAGCACCGACTTGATGTTGGCGCGGGTGTGCTCCTCGTTGATGTCCTTGAATTTGCGGTATTCGCGGGCCTCGTTGTTGAAAATCTGCACCACGTTCATGCCCGTCAGGTGCTCCTGCACGAAGGAGTTGAGCTTGGCCACCGCGTTGCGCACTTCCTGAAAGCTCCCCTTCACTTTTTCCTTAAAAACATAGGTGCTGAAGAGCAGCGGCGGAATAACGGACAGGCTGATGAGGGCCAGCTGCCAATTGGTCCAGAACATGAAAATCATGAGGAAAACGATTTGCAGCAAGTCGCCGACCATCGCCGCCAAGCCCTCACTGAACACATCGGCCAGCGTCTCCACGTCCGAGATGTTGCGCGTCACGAGCACGCCGATGGGCGTGCGGTCAAAAAAGCTGAGCTTGAGGCTGAGCAAGTGCCGGAACAGGTCGGTGCGAATATCACGCACAATGTACTGGCCCAGCCAGCCGCCGTAGTAGGTCTGCAGGTAGCTCACCAGCGTGTGCACCAGCAGCAGGCCCAGCAGCCACAGCGTCGAGCGGTTGAGGCCCGCCCAGTCGTTGTTGGTGATGTCCACGTCCACCATGCGCTGAATGAGCGCCGGGCGCACGGTGCCCAGCACCGCCGTGGCCACCGTGAGCACAATGAGGCCGATAAACGTGGCGCGGTAGGGCGTTACGTAGGTGAGCAGGCGACGAAGCACCAGCCAGTCGAATACCTGGCCGGTTTTGGTAGCAGAAGTTGGCGTCATAGAAAGTAGTCTACTAACAAAGGTCGGCAGGTTTCGTTGCCGCCGCGGAGCACCGCCTACTCCCCTCCGGTAGACTGTTTTGTGCCGACAAGCAAATGGCCCGGAAACTAAACAGGCTTTTTTGTACCTAAACTGGCGCCTGAAGCGAGTCGTCCTCGTCCGGCACAATTCCCGGTGCATACGCTACGTTACTCAAATACAGTCCCTTAGCTGGCGCGGCACCGCTGGCCGCCACGCGCTGCTGCCGGTGCAGCACCTGCTGAAACTCCAGCGGCGTGAGCTTGCCGCGGCCCACGTCGAGCAGCGTGCCCACCACCAGTCGCACCATGCCCCGCACAAAGCGGTTGGCCCGAATGCGAAACACCAGCCCATTGGGCGCCGCGTGCCAGCCCGCCGCGTAGAGGTAGCACACGTAGTGACTCTCACCGCCCTTCACCTTCGAAAACGCCGTGAAGTCGAACTGCCCCACGAGGTAGGCGGCAGCCTCATTCATGGCCGCCACGTCGGGCGCGCGGTCGAGGTACAGTGCCTGGTCGCGCCGAAATGGGTCGGGCCGCAGACTCACGAAGTACTCGTAGGTGCGCGCCTCGGCCGAAAAGCGCGCGTGGTCCTTGTCGCCCACCGGGTGAATGCGCAGCACCTGCACATCGGGGGGTAGGGCGCGGTTGAGGCGGTAGCGCAAGAGGTCGAAGGTCATCCCGGCCGGAAAATCGGCCTCGAAATGCGCCACCTGGTGGCTGGCGTGCACGCCGCTGTCGGTGCGGCCACTGCCCAGCGAGTGCACCGGCTGGCGCAGCACCTGGCTCAGGGCCTTATCGAGGGTGGCCTGCACGGTAGGCACGCCAGGCTGCACCTGCCAGCCGCAGTAGGCCGTGCCCTCGTAAGCAAAATGAATAAAGTAGCGCATAGGCGTGCAAAAATACCATGCTCCGGCGGTGCCCCCCGCCGGGCAGCCAGCATTCTCCCCAAACAAAACACCCTCGCCACGCAGTGGCAAGGGTGTTTTAGTATAGCCAGCGAACTAGCGGGCGGCGGCGGCGGGTAGGGCCCCCGCTGGGTTTATTGCAGCCCCACATAGAGGCCGGCAAAAGCCTGTTCGCGGCTCAGCCCCCCAGCCACGTAGCGCCGCAGCTGCTCTTGCACGGCCAAGCTGGGCGAATGCCCGCAGAGCGCCTGCACCAGCAGTGCCGTCTCGACTTCACGCTGGCGGGCGGCCAGCGTGCTGGCCGCACTAGCAGGAGTGGAGTGACTGGGAAGATAGGAATTCATAACTCAGAAAAGCAGAAGATTGGGTGAGCGAGAGTGGTGTAAACGATTAGGGTAGTTCCGGTGGGCTACCAAGACAAAAGCGGGCGTTGCCGCCGCCGGGCAATTATTTCAGCTTTGGAATTGACGTGCAGCTTGCGGTACACCTGCCGGATGTGGCTGCGCACCGTGTCGAGGCTAACGTAGAGGCGTTCGGCAATGAGTTTGTAGCTCAGGCCATCCTCAATGCCACGCACGATATCCTGCTCGCGGGACGTGAGGCCCTCGGCGGGCGCGGGCAGCAGCGGCCGGAAGTAGCGGATGACGTGCCGGGCCACGCTCGGGCTCATGGGCGAGCCTCCGGCCGCTACTTGCAGCAAATGCTCTTTGAGCAGGGGTAGGGGCGTCGTTTTTTCGAGGTAGCCCACGGCCCCTTCGCGCAGGGCTTCAAATACCCGCTCGGCATCGGTATAAACGCTGAGCATCAGCACTTCCGCATTGGGTAGGGCCTGCCGCAGCACGGCCAGCCCCTCGATGCCTGAGCGACCCGGCAGACCAATGTCAGACAATACCAGTGTGGGTGGCTCAGCCAACGCGAGCAGCCCCGCCATAAACTCCTCGTGCGAAGCTGTCGCCAGCACGCACTTGAAATCCGGCTGCGCGGCGAAGTATTCGCTGAGCGCTTCCCGGATAGCGGGCTGGTCTTCAATAATGCCAAGGATAATCACTCGACAAAGGTCGGCGGCGGCGCTCTTCAGCGATATAGCATAAAGATGTGAATTTTTAGTGGCGCGACTTGCCGCCTACCCCCTTAGCGCAGCGGCAACCGCACTACCAGCACGGTGCCCAGCCCCGTGGCATCAAACGTAATGGCCCCGCCCACCGCCGCCGTGCGCATACGCATGTTGGGCAGGCCCTGGCCACCGGGCCGGCCGGCCGTGGGCAGCACCCCCCGGCCATCATCCCGCACTTCCAGCTCTAGCTGGCGGCCACGCAGCCACAGGCGGACCCACACCTGCTGCGCCTGGGCGTGCTTTACGATGTTGTGCAAGGCCTCTTTATAGATGTAGTACAGAGCCTGGCGGGTAGCCAGCGGCACCACGGCGGTAGCCAGGCCCGCATCAGCCCAAAAATTTAGCTCCAGGCCCGCAGCGGGCAGCACCTCGTGGGCATGGTCGCGCAGGCGGTCGAGCAGGCTGGCCGCCGAGTCGTAGCGGGCATCAATGCTCCAGACGGCATCGCTCATCTGGCGGGCCGCCCGGCGGCTGGCCTCCGACATTTGCTCCAGGTAAGCCTGCTGCTGGGCGGGGGCGTAGTGGCCTTCGCGCAGCAAGGTGCTCTGCATCGAAATCTGGGTCAGCATACTACCGACCTCATCGTGCAGGTCGGCGGCAATGCGGGTGCGCATGGCTTCCTGCCGGTGGTGCTCGCGGTGGCGGTAGCGCCACAGGAGGCCGCCGCTCATGGCGAGCAGCAACGTGGCCAAGCCAGCCAGCATTAGTAGCTGCTGGCGGTGGCGCAGGCGCGTCAGCTCCTGCTGCTGAGTTTGTAAGTAGGCCCGTTGTTGCAGCAGTTGCAGTTGAATTTGCTGGCGCTTTTGGGCTGCTTCGCCTTGCAGGCCCGCTATCCGGCGGCGGGTCGCCTCCCCCGTCAACGTATCCGCCAGCGCAGTAGCCGTTAGCTGATAGCGGTAGGCTACGCCCCAGTTTTTGAGTTGCGCATTGGCCCGCGCCAGTAGTTGCGCGGCTTCGTGCCATTCTGGGCGCAGGCCCTCCCGCCGGGCAATTGTAAAGCACGAAGCCCCATAAAACCGCGCACTATCCGGATGGCCGGTAGCCAGAAATGTGCGAGCCAGCAGTAGCTGCGTCCGGGCAAGCTCCCCGGTAATATTTAGCGCTACCGCCCAGCGAAACAGCTTTCTGGCCATTACCATTGCTACCTGGTGGTTACCCTGGCAGTCAATCATTTCGGCCAAATTTATTTCATTGTCCAGCAGTCCATTCACTCCATATATCCGGTGGTAAATGGCTGATGCCTTGGTGTAGTAGTAGCCGGCCAGGTTCCAGCGGGCCTGGCGGCGATTGAGGTCCCCAAGCCCGCCGTAGGCCTGCGCCAAACTCAGATAGTCTTTGTTTTTCTGCGCAAGTGCCAGCGCCCGGTCAAAATACCTGCGCGCTTGTTCATATTCCCCTAATTCAGTCTCTACTAGCCCGTACTGAATAATATGAAATATCTCAAACTTTTTATTATGTAAAACTTGTGCTAACTCCAGTCCCTTAGCATTCAATGCGTAAGCCTGACTATAATTTCCTAAATAAATGTGTATTCTTGTTATATTATACAATATCCGCAGCATGTCTTCCTTATTCCGCAGCTTGTCTGCCAGGGTTATCGCCCGCTTGGCACAGTAGAGTGCCGAATCGTACTGGTTCCTACCCCGGTATAAATAACTCAGGTTGATATAAGCACTAAGCGCCCCTTGGTCATAGCGCAAGTGTTGCGCCAGCCGCAAGGCTTGCCGCGATAGCTGCCACGTTTTGGTTATGTTCTCGATACGATAAGTAAAAGCCAGCTTATTCAGTCGGTTAACCCGCACCGAATCCAGGTTCGTATCCGCGGCCAGCAGTTGCTGCGTCTCATCGCGGAGCGTAGCCAGCTCCTTAGAGGGGGGTAGCGGCTGGCTGACTGCGCGCAAAGGGTTTACCAGCCAAACCAATCCTAACAGCCAAGCAACGCGGCGGAATACGATAAGCTGGGTGGCCCGTAGGAGCAAGTCTTTCATACAACCGACGGGAAGGGGTAGGGCAAGCTGGGCAGCTACTTATTTACTAACTCACCACAAAATACCGCAATAGTAAGGCAAAAAAGAAGCTCAGCAACTGTTAGTTGCTGAGCTTCCTCAAGTTATAAGTCAATATTTTAGCGACTTGCCGCGAGGGCTTCGGCCCCCCCCACAATTTCGAGAATCTCGGTCGTAATGGCTGCCTGGCGCGTCCGGTTATACGTCAGCTTGAGGGCTTTAAGCAACTCGCCAGCGTTGTCGGTCGCTTTGTCCATAGCCGTCATCCGGGCGCCGTGCTCCGAGGCATTGCTTTCCAGTACAGCTTTATAGAGCTGTATTTTTAGACTTTGCGGAATGAGGGTTTGGATAATCTCTTCCTTGCTGGGCTCAAAAATATAGTCGACGCTAGCATCCGGGGCAGTGGCGCTGGGCGTGCCGGCCGGCACTTCGGTAGGCACCAGCGGCAACAGCTGCTCCACCTGAATAACCTGGGTGGCCACGTTCTTAAACTCGTTGTACACCATCACCACTTGGTCGTAGCTGCCTTCCACAAAGCCGCGCATGGCCTCCTCGGCCGCTACGCGTACCGTATCAAACGACAGTTTCGCGAAGACGTGCGTGTAGTCGCCCACCTGCTTGGTGCCACGCCGAGCGTAATAATCATGCGCCTTTTTGCCAATGGCCAACATCGTGATGTTTTCCTTCGGCAGGCCAGCGTAGCGCTCAGCAATTGCCGCATTCACGCCTTTAAAGACGTTGGCATTGAAAGCTCCAGCTAGGCCACGGTCTGAAGTGATGGCAATGATGAGCACCCGGCGCACCTCCCGCGCTTGGCCGTACTCGCTCACTACCTCATCGGTAGTAGTGCGAGTCAGGTTGGCCAAGATGCTGGTTAGTCGCTGAGCATAAGGACGCATCCGGATAATATTATCCTGGGCCCGGCGCAGCTTAGCCGCCGCCACCATTTTCATGGCCTTGGTAATCTGCTGCGTGCTCGAAACCGATTGAATGCGCGAGCGAACTTCTTTGAGAGAGGCCATTTTGATTAATTATGAGTTTTGAATTATGAATTATGAATTGCTCGGACCGTCGCGCTGGACGTTTACGGCTGCCAACTCATACTCCATAACTCATAATTTATAATTACTTGGCGGCGTAGCTAGCAGCTACATCCTTAGCCGTTTGGCGGATAGCACCCGTAACTGAGTCATCCAGCTTACCAGCTTTCAGGGCCTTGAGCACGTCAGGATTGCGGGCGTTCATCACCTGGCGGAATTCTACTTCGAACTCACGCACCCGGTTCACGGGCACTGTGTCGAGCAAACCGTTGGTAGCCGCGTAAATAATAGCTACCTGGTCTTCCACCTTCACGGGCGAAAACTGAGGCTGCTTCAAAATTTCCAGGTTGCGACGGCCACGCTCAATAGTTAGCTTAGTTGAAGCATCCAGGTCCGAACCGAATTTAGCGAAAGCCTCCAGTTCGCGGAACTGCGCCTGGTCAAGCTTCAGCGTACCCGATACCTTCTTCATCGACTTAATCTGGGCGTTGCCACCCACGCGGCTTACCGAGATACCCACGTTGATGGCGGGGCGCACACCAGAGTTAAAGAGGTTGGTTTCGAGGAAAATCTGACCATCCGTAATCGAGATTACGTTGGTCGGGATATAGGCCGATACGTCGCCCGCCTGCGTCTCAATAATGGGGAGAGCAGTGAGCGAGCCGCCACCTTTCACCAGCGGCTTCAGGCTTTCGGGCAGGTCGTTCATGTTGCGCGCAATCTCGTCCGAAGCATTGATTTTAGCGGCGCGCTCCAACAGGCGACTGTGCAGGTAGAACACGTCGCCGGGGTAGGCTTCCCGCCCGGGAGGACGACGCAGCAGCAGCGACACCTCGCGGTAAGCCACCGCCTGCTTCGACAAGTCGTCGTATACCACCAGGGCTGGGCGACCCGTATCGCGGAAGTATTCGCCGATAGCGGCACCCGTGAAAGGCGCGTAGAACTGCATTGGCGCGGGGTCGGAGGCCGAGGCCGCTACCACCACCGTGTAGTCCATTGCACCGCCTTTGGTCAGGGCCTGCACTACCTGGGCTACCGTCGAAGCCTTCTGGCCGATGGCTACGTAGATGCAGAATACGGGCTCACCGCGGTCGTAGAATTCGCGCTGGTTCAGGATAGCGTCGAGGGCTACCGTCGATTTACCAGTCTGGCGGTCACCAATAATCAACTCGCGCTGGCCACGACCAATTGGAATCATGGCGTCGATAGCCTTGATTCCCGTTTGCAAAGGCTCAGTTACGGGCTGGCGGAAGATTACGCCCGGTGCTTTACGCTCCAGGGGCATTTCGTAGGTCTGGCCCTGGATGGGGCCGCGGCCGTCGATGGGCTGGCCCAGCGTGTTCACCACGCGGCCCACAATGCCCTCGCCTACCTGAATAGCCGCAATTTTATTGGTGCGCCGCACAGTGGCGCCCTCCTTGATATCACCGTATTCGCCAAGCATAACGGCACCTACGTTGTCTTCTTCCAAGTTGAGCACCAACGCTTGCAAGCCGTTCTCGAACTCAATCAGTTCGCCCGATTGCGCGTGCGACAAGCCGTAGATGCGGGCCACGCCGTCGCCGACCTGGAGCACCGTGCCGACCTCTTCCAGTTCGGCGGCCGATTTAAAATTGGACAGCTGCTGCCGCAGGATAGCGGATACTTCGTCCGGGCGTACTTCTGCCATGATAAGGATTAATTTAAGCTAGGTTGGTAAGTGTTATCGGTTAAGGCCGTGCGCAGGCGGCGCAGGTTACCCTTTACCGATTCATCAATTTGCTGGTCACCAACGCGCAGCACAAAGCCGCCAATTAGTGAAGCATCTACTTTTTCGGTGAGCGACACGTCTTTCAGACCTGTCTGTTGCTTCACCATTTTCTCAATTTCGCCGCGAGTGGCCGGCGTAAGGGGGGTAGCAGAAGTCACCTCCGCTACCTGCACGCCCATC
This sequence comes from uncultured Rhodanobacter sp., assembly GCA_964657755.1. GTDB lineage: Bacteria > Bacteroidota > Bacteroidia > Cytophagales > Hymenobacteraceae > Hymenobacter. Next base: position 17,685 of record CAZZWL010000031.1, on the reverse strand, counting down.
AACGCGTTGTACTGAATCAGAAATTCGCTGCCGATGAACTCAAGCGCGTCCTCACGATTTTTGCTGGTCAGAATTTGAAAAAAGCGCATCAAGGTATCCGACACTTTGCCCTGAAAGATGGCAGTCAGAATGCTGAGCTTTTTGTCATGCTTCACAATCGGGTTGCGCAACAGCAAACGCAGGTCGCGGCTGCCAGCCACGGTAACGGCCAGCAGGTCCATATCCTGCTTGATTGTTGGCAAGGTGCCCATTTCCTGCGCCAAGTCCAGCAAGGACTTGGCATAGCGGGCGGCTACTCGTTGGTCGGCCATTTTTTTGTTAGCTGTCAGTTGCCAGTTGTCAGTTGTTAGTTATCGAATAGGCTAGCTATAAAGCCTGACAACTACCTGCTGACAACTGCCAACTAATTAAGTTTTACGTCTTTCAGATATTCATCTACCAACTTTTGCTGGGCGGCGGGCTCAGCTAGCTCACGGCGCAACAGGCGTTCGGCGATATCCACGCTGAGTTGGGCAGCCGTGTTTTTTACCTCGGCTAAAGCCTGGTTTTTCTCCTGCTGAATGGCTTCGCGGGCCTGCTGAGCAATGCGGTTGGCTTCTTCTACGGCGGTAGTTTTAGCCTGCTCGATGAATTGGTTGGCAATAGCCTGGCCTTCCTTCAGCATTTGGTCGCGCTCGTGGCGGGCGTCGGCCAGCAGTTTCTCGTTGCCAGCCTTCAGGCTTTGCATTTCCAGCTTGGCATTTTGGGCCATCTTCAGGGCTTCATCAATGCTGTCTTCGCGCTCCTTTAGCGAACTCAGGATAGGCTTCCAGGCAAACTTTGCCAACAGGAGAAGCAGGATGAGGAAAATAAGGGTTTGCCAGAAAAGCAAACCAAACTCGGGGGTGATAAGCGACATAAGAGCGGCAATTATCGGGGTGGTGATGCCACGGCGAAGTGGCACCAATAAACATCCGGCGGCGGCAGGTAAGGTTGCCAAACCCCTTGACTTAGCCTCTTTTAGGAAGCTAAATCTCAGGCTTCAGCCGAACGAAAACCCGGCACGGCCGGCCCCCAAGTGCAGGAAGCCAGCCGGCCGGGTTATACCGACGCGATTACTGCAGTTTCAGGGCGATAAGCAAGCAGACTACGACTGCGAACAATGCTGCACCTTCTACCAGAGCGGCTACGATAAGCATGGCAGTCTGGATTTTGCCCGAAGCCTCCGGCTGACGGCCGATGGCTTCCATAGCGCTACCGCCGATGCGACCAATACCCAGGCCCGCGCCCAGGATAGCCAGACCAGCGCCGATGCCGGCACCCATTACAGCCAGACCAACCGAATTAACAACTTGCAGCAACAACGAAAGAAGCATGGTAAAAAAGAAAATGTGAGTAGGGAAAAATTTGAGAGAATATATAACCTAGCTACCCGCGGGCGGATAGCCCGGCTAGGTTAGTGGGCCGCGATATCAGGCTTGGTGAGGTGAGCGAAATCAGCGCCGCCCTGGCGCTGCTCGGCAAAGCCAAGGTCGTCGTGCTCGTGGCCGTGGCCATGCCCTTCGTCATGGTGCTCTTCGAGTGCGCCGCCGATATACATGGCAGTTAGCAGCGTGAAGATGTAGGCTTGCAATACCGACACCAACAGCTCCAGCACACTAATAAACAGGCCGAAAGGCACCGACAAGAAGCCCGTATAGGCCGAGCGGAAGATGAAGATGAGGCTAATGAAGCTCAGAATGATGATGTGGCCGGCCGTGATATTGGCAAACAGACGTACCATGAGCGAGAACGGCTTGGTAACTACGCCAATCACCTCCACCGGAATCATGATGATGCGCAGGGGTAGGGGTACGCCGGGCGTCCAGAAAATATGCGTCCAGTAGTTTTTGTTGCTGCTGAAGAGCGTCACAATCAGCGTCAGCAGGGCCAGCATCATCGTCACGGCAATGTTGCCGGTGAGGTTAGCAGCGCCAGGCGTGAGGCCCAGCAGGTTGTTAAACCAGATGAAAAAGAATACCGTGAGCAGGTACGGCATGTAGCGCTCGTACTTGGGGCCAATGCTTTTCTTAGCCACCTCATCGCGGATAAAGATGACGAACGGCTCTAAGAAGCCCTGCAGACCCGAGGGAGCCTGCCCAGCGCGACGCTTGTACGAGTTGGCAACTGAGCTAAATACGATGACCAGAATGAGGCTACTCACGGCCAGGGCCGCGACGTTTTTAGTAATCGAGAAGTCGTAGACTTTGCTACCGTCCAGGGTAGTCAGCTTCTCTTCCTCCAGCTTGAAGTTACCGTACGTTTTGCCCTCCGCCACGTGCTCGGACGAGAAGACGGAAAGCCCTTGGCCAGGCTGGTAGGCAATTATCGGAAAATAACTAACGAAGTTGCCATTGTCAGTGCTGAACCAGTGCCACTCGTGCGAGTCGGCTACGTGGTGCAAAATAACTTCGCCGGGGTTGAAGGCCTGCTCCTTTTTGCCCGTTTCGGTGGGTTCGGCCGCAAAGCCGACGAACGTGCACAAGCAAAGAAAGAGAGTAAGTAACCGCTTCATTAATATTGAGTAAAATCCAAGCTCGAGCATAAATTATTCACTTTCCGAGAGCGGCTTGGCTGAAAACGGGCGCAAGTTACTAAAAATAGCCCATATTTCAAACCCGGCGCACAGAAAATAGGACAGGAAGAATGCACCGAGGAAGGTGAGCAAGTCGTGATTTTCGGCTAAACCGCCCCGAAAAAAATAAAGTAGTACCATCCCGACGCCCAGCACCAGCCGCAGCCCTACCCCCCCAAAATAGGCCGCCAGGAAGTTGTTGGGTGAGCGCCGGGTGGCCCGCGCTGTGAACCAATAGGCGAGCAGCGTGAGCCCCAGCAGCGCCCCCAGCACGGCCGGGGCCAGCGGGTGCACCACGGCCCGGCCAAAGCCCGCCCGCAACCCAAACAGCACTGCGAAACAAGCCAGTGCGAAGGCTAAAAAATGGGTTAAAAAACGACTATTCATATCACGAAAAATCTCGGGCCGGAGGACAAAGGTCGGCACAAACGAGCGACCCGCTACGCAAAAGCCCCGCCGACTAGCGCCAGCGGGGCCGCATGAAGCCGGGCTAAAGCACTACAAAGCTAGAGCGAGCGGTACTCGAACCGGACGCGCCCTACCCCCCCGCTGGTGCTGGCCCTGAGAGCCAGGATGCGCAGCAGCATGACCTCGGCGGTGCCGCGCAGGCGCACGGCGTACACGTCGCCTACGGTGAGCGTGCCCAGGTCGGCAGTGGTCGTGCTTTGGTAGAGCAGGGTGCCGATGGCGTTGGCGCTGGCCGTGGCGTAGGGGGTAGCGGCCAGCTGGGCAGCGGTGAGCTTGTAGTAGCGGGTGGTATTAGAGGTGTTGAGCGTGAGAATACCCGTGCTCGACAGGCCATTTACCTGCAAGTCTTTGCCCGTCACGGCGTTGGCGGCGGGCTCGTTGAGGCCGGTTACCAGGTTGAAGGCTAGCGAGTCGGTGGATAGGCCGCCGCCGAAGCTCACCCGGCCCTGGCGGGTGGTGCGGAGGGGGGTAGGCGCGCCCACGGCCAGCAAGGGGGTATTGAGCGTGGTAGAAGTGCTTTGGGCGAAGGCCGTGAACACGAACGTGGCCCCGCCTCCCGCCGCTGCGCCGGTGGACACGCGCAGGTCAATGGTGCGCTTGTTTTCGACGCCGGCGGTAGGCGTTTTGATAACGCCCTGCCGCAGCAGCGGGCCGGTGGTGCCCACGCGGGCGTAGTACACGAGGCTATCGACGTTCTTGAACAAATTGGTAGCCAGCGTAGTAGAGGTCGAGATGCCGCCCGCGTTCAGGGTCACGGCGTAGCCAATGAGGTCACCCTCGCTCTGGGCAGTGGCGCTGAGGCCGTTGCGGTAGGTGGTGGCGGGGCTGCCGAAGGCCAGCGTGGGCGAGTTGGCCACCTGGTAGCTGAAGCGCCGCAGCCGGGTGCCGCCGCCCGCGAAGGTGAGCGTGACATCGACGCGCACCACCGTACCGGCGGGGTAGGCGGCGGGTACCACGTAGGGCACCGTTTGAGCCGTCGATTGCAGCGTTTGGTTGAAGGTGCCGCCGGCCGGGTAGCTACCCACCTGCGCCGAATCCGTCTTGGTGGCCTGGAAGACCGTGATAGTCGTCAGGTTATCCATCGCATTGAAAATAGCCGTTACCGGGATAGTTTCGCCGGGCGCGTACTTGGCGTTGAACGTCGGGTTAAGAGTGGTGGCACTCAGAATGCCCAGGTTGAAAAACCCCGGCGCGGCCACGGGCTGGTAGAAGGTCGGGATATCTTTTTTACAGCCGGCCAGCAGGGCCAGGCCGGCCAGCAAGGGCAGCAGACTTTTATAGAAAGGCTTCATAGACAAGCAAGTACTAGAGGTGAGGACCTACGGCATGTCAAACCACAGGGGCTTGGTCACGTAGTCGTCGTTGGTGGTGGCGCCGGCGTCGCTGAAGAGCTTCGCGATGGCGTTGGGGTTGTAGAGCACCTCGGTGGCGCCCGGCAGCAGGCGGCGGGGGTAGCGCAGCTTGGGGTCGGTTTGGCCCGCCACCACGGGGTTCACGGTGCGCGTCGGGTACACGAAGTTGACGTAGATGGTGGGGTCAAAATCGAGGCGGCGCAGGTCCGACCACGCGTCGGGGTTCAGGAACATGGCGATGTATTTCTGCTCCATAATGCTGCGCAGCGTCAGGGCCGCCTCGGTCTGGGGCACGGCGCTCGAGGCGAGGTAGGCGCTAATCTGGGCCCCGGAGATGGTGGGGAACGTCACCAGCGGCACGGCGTTGCTACCCCCCTGCCCCACCTTGGCCATGTGCGCCCGAATGCCTTCCTTGAGCGACGCCAGGGCCAGCGTTTTATTGCCGGCCCGGAAGGCCGCTTCGGCCCGAATAAACTGCAGCTCGTGGTAAGTGATGGCCTCGAAATAGCCCAGGTCGCGGGCATACCAGCTGCCGTAGAAATCGGTGAACGTGGAGCCGGGCGTGATGTTGGTGCCAGTAGCCGTGCCCGCGCCGGGGTCCACGCCGGTGCTGGTGGTGGGCACCAGAATGCCAAAGCGCGGGTCCGTGACGCCCGGAAACGTGGTACCGTTCAGGTACTTCACGATGTTGGTCGAAAACACGGCCGTGCCGAAATTAGAGCGGGTAGTGCCGAAAATGTTAGTCGTGTTCGTGAGCGGCGCCACGGCCACCTGGAAGTTGATTTGCGCGTCGTCGGCGGTCGAGGTAAACCCTTTGTCGCAGAGCGCGAGCACGGCGGCGGCGCTGTAGCTCTGCTTCTTGGTGAGGTGCTGGGCCTGGCGCGCCTTGAGGGAGTAGGCCAGGCGCACCCACTTGGCGGGGTCGCCCTTGTACAAAATATCGCCGCTCTCACTGGGCGAGGTGGCGTAGAAGGCGCGAAAATTGGCGCTCGCGGGCTTCGACAACTCTACTACCCCCTCGTCGCAGAGCTGGTTGATGACGTCGTAGATGGACTGCTGCGAATCGTACTTGGGCGTGTAGTTGGCGCCGCCCTGGTAGGCCTCGGTGTAGGGCACGTCGCCGAGCATATCGGTGACGTGGGCCAGGATGAGCGCCTGCATAATCTTGCCCGCCCCCACGTAGTACACCGAGCCTTCGGCCTGGGCCACCTGAATCAGCTGCGGAATATTACCACCCGAGTAGAAGTACGAGTAGTTGAACGTGTTGGTGCTCTGCGCGTTGGTGAAGTAGTACTGGTCGTTGCCGCCGCTGTTGGCAGTGCGGCTCACCACGTACTGCGTGACGTAGGGCGTGCGCAGGGCCGTGAACATCTGCGTTTGAATGCCATTGGAAATAACGTTGGGCAGCAGGAAGTTGGGCGTCGACACCACCGGGTTGTTCGGGTTGCTGTTCACGTCGAGGTACTTCTCGCACGAACTCAGCGCCGCCGAGGCCCCGAGCAAGGCCAGAAACAGGAGATATTTTTTCATCGGATAGGATAGGCTATGGAAGGTATTAGCCAGCCAAAAAGAACGTCATGCTGAGCTTGCCGAAGCATCTCGCGTGCAGCAGTAACTCAATCGCTAGCTTCCGCTGACCTTCGGTTCAACGACGCGAGCGAGATGCTTCGACAAGCTCAGCATGACGTTCTTTTTGGCTTACTTCAACCCTCGTTTAAGTTAGAAATTGACCCGCAGGCCCATGTCCACGCCGCGGGTGGCGGGGATGTTGCCGTAGTCGATGCCGCCCGAGCCGCCGCCGCGCACGCCGGCGCCAGCGCTGGCCGTTTCGGGGTCGGCGCCGCTGTACTTGGTCAGCAGCAGCAGGTTGCGGCCGGTCACGTTCAGCTCGATGCCTTTGAGGAAGGAGCTGGCGCCGCCGAGCCAACGCTGGGGCAGAGCGTAGCTCAGGGCCACGTAGCGCAGGCGCACCCACGAGCCATCCTCGATAAAGGCGGTGCCCACGTTGCCCAGAACGTTAGTGTAGTAGGCCTGGTTGAGCTCGGCGGGGCGGGCGTTGGGCACGTAGGTGGTGTTGCCGCTGGCGTCTTTCTGGGCTACTACCCCATCAAAAACCACCGTTTTGTAGCGGTCGAGGGTGCGGGTGGAAGTACCACCGGCAGTCAGGACACCGGCAGTTTGGTACCAGTCGTTGCCGTTCACCACCACACCGCCAACCCGGAAGTCGAACAGCGACGTCAGCGACAAGCCTTTGTAGGTAAAGGTGTTGGTGACCTGCGTAGTGAAGCGCGGCGCCCGGTTGCCGGCGTACACGAAGTTGGCGCTGGTGGTGGGGTAGCCGGTGGTAGCGTTCACGATAACCTGCCCGAAGTAGGGCGAGCTGGGGTCCGTGACGCGGGCAAAATCGGTAGCCGCGATGCCCGAGATGGAGTGGCCGGGAAAGGCGCCGCCCTCGTGCACGTTGGTCACGAAGGTGTCGGACTGGTACACCACCGTTAGCGGGGAGGGTAGGCTCTCCACGTTGTTGGTGTTGTGGTAAAAATTGGCGCCAATGTCCCAGGTAAAGCCGCCGTTGGTGCGCACGGGCGTGCCGTTGAGGCTGATTTCCTGGCCCTCATTGGTTACTACCCCCCCATTGATATACTGGAGGATGAAGCCCGTGGCCTGGCTCACGCGGGGTGCGATGAGCTGGTCGCTGGTGCGCGAGCGGTAGTAGTTGAAGTCGAGGCTGAGGCGGTTTTTGAAGAATTGCAGGTTGATGCCCGCCTCGTAGGTGCGGGTGCGCTCGGGCCGCAGGTTGGGGTTCGAGCCAAAAAAGTCGTTGCGAAAACCACCACCGATATAGGTGTTCGTCGTGAGCGGGGCCAGTACCCGGTAGGGGCCCGTGTCGCGGCCCACCTCGGCCACCGAGGCGCGTATTTTGCCGTAGTTCAGCACCGGGTTCTGGTCGAGGCCCAGGATTTTGGTGAACTCGTAGCCCGCCGCAGCCGAGCCGTAGAGGAAGCCCTTGCCGAATATCTTGCCCTGGTCGGGCCGGGGTAGGGTCGACGACTGGTCGTAGCGCGCCTGCAATTCCACCACCAGCTGGTCGAAAATCGTAGCCGAAAGCCGGGCAAAATTGCCGATGAGGTGGCGCGTCTGGTCGCGCTCCAATGCATTGCGGTTCACCGTGTTATTGAGGCCAATGAAGTCCGGATTCTGAAAAATCAGGCCGAGGTAGTCCACCGCCTCGTCCTTGTTTTCCTCAATCGTGTTGCCCAGCAGGAAGCTGCCGCGCAGCTTTTCATCAAAGAAGCTCTTGTTGAACGTGGCCAGCGTGGTGGCCGTGAGCAGGCGCGCCTGGTCCACGGTTTGGGCCAGGCCGCCAAACTGGTTACCGACCTGCGAGGTGCCCACGGCCCGCACCGACTGGCTGCGCGTGGTGTACACGTCGGTGCCGATGTTGTGGCTCAGCGTCAGCCACTTCACGGGCGAAAACGACACCTGCACGTTGCCCACGAAACGGTTGGTGCGGTCGCTCTGCGGGTTTTTGTCCACCGTCCAGTACGGGTTATCGGCGTCCGAGTCGGTGCTCGCGCCGAGGGGTAAGAGGCGGCGGCGCGAGCCGTCGGGGTTGAGGTAGTTGCGGGCGTCGTCGTTGCGCGGCCAGTTGAGCAGGCTCAGCAAAAAGCCGCCCGAGCTACCAAACAGGCCCGGCCCCTGCAAGGGCCGCACCGCGCCCGAGGTCAGGTACTGCGCCGAGCCGGTAACGCTGAGCTTGGGCGAAATCTGGGCCGAGCCCGAGAGGCGCACCGTCGTCTTGTCGTACGTGCTGCCGGGCGTCACGCCGGTCTGCCGCAAGTTGGAGGCCGAGGCGAAAAAGCTGGCCTTGTCCGAACCGCCCGACATGTTCACGAAATTCTGGTAGGTCTGGCCTTTCTGAAAGAAATTGCCCAGGTTATCGTACACCGGCTGGCCGGGCGCGAAGCGGGCGCCGAACGACGCGCGCGTGCTGGCGTCGAACACGCCGTTCGAGCCCTGGCCGTACTGGTCCTGCACCTGGGGCAGACGGTTGACCTGGTCCACCGAGAACTGGCTGCGGAAGTTGAGCTGCGTGCGGCCGGCCGTGCCCTTTTTGGTGGTGATGACGACCGCGCCGTTGGCGGCGCGCAGGCCATAGAGGGCGGCGGCGGCTGGGCCCTTGAGCACCGTCATCGAGGCAATATCCTCGGGGTTGAGGTCGCCGGCGCGGTTGGCGGCGCCCACCGAGCGGCCCAGCAGGCCGTTGAAGGCCGAGCCGCCGCCCGGCGCCGTGCTTTCCTGAAAGGACGAGTTGTCCATTATCATCCCGTCGATGACGAACAGCGGCTGGTTGTCGCCGTCGAGCGAAGTGCCGCCCCGGATAACAATGCTGGCCCCCTCGCCCGCCCCGCCGCCCGAGGAGGTGATGTTGACGCCCGCCACCTTGCCCTGCAAGGCGTTCACAATGTTGGTCTGGCGCGAATCAATAATATCCTTACTACTAACCTCTTGCACCGACGTCACGATGTCGCGCCGGTCCTGCTTGATGCCGTAGGCCAGCACCACTACCTCGTCGAGGTCGCGGTTGCTGGCCGCCAGCGTCACGTTGAGCGAGCCGCCCTCGGCGCGGCGCTCCATGGGCTCGTAGCCTACGAAGCTGAAGACGAGCGTGGCCCCGGCCGGCACGCCGCTGAGGGTGTATTTACCATCGGCGTCGGTGGCGGTGCCGTTGCTGGTGCCCTTCACCAGCACGTTCACGCCGGGCAGCGCGGTGTTGTCGGCGGCCTGGCGCACCACGCCGCTGACGGTGCCGGTGGCGGCCATCGCAGCCGGGGCAGTTTGGGCTTGGCCGGGCGGCGCTAGCAACACGCCGGGCAGCAAGGCAAAGGGCAGAAAGTAGCGTTTCTTCATGCGTAGCAGTAAAATGGAAAAGGAAAAGCAGCCGGAACAAGCCCACAAACTGCCCATAAATATTTTTTTAATCCGACCCTCACTAGTCGGTCAACCAACATCTTGTAAGCACAAACCCCAAAATCAACGCCTAGCTTGCAAGTGCCAAAGGTGCAAAAAATTCAGTGAATATTCATTGCCCCGCCTTGCTTAATTTTTAGCCGTCTTGCTACCCCCCCTTTCGATGGCCAAGCGCATGCCTGAGCACGTTCTTACTTCCTGACCAGCGGCGCCCTACCCCCTTCTTTAGGGTTGGGCACTCTCAATTGCTAATTGGAGCAGCGCCGAGCGCACGCCCAGCTCGCCCAGCCGGTTGTTGCGGCGCGTGGGATTGACGCGGTTGGTGAGCAGAATCACGAACAAATCGAGGTCGGGCTCGACCCAGAAGTACGTGCCTGTGAAGCCCGTGTGGCCGTAGCTGCGCGGGCTGACGCCGCGCGCCGCATTTAGGGCCGGGTTGCGGGGGTCGGGCTTGTCGAAGCCCAGCGCCCGGCGGTTGGTGGGGCAAAACTGGCAGCGCGTGTACTCGGCTAGTGTCGCGGCCTTGATGAGCTGCTGCCCGCCGTAGCAGCCCTGCCACAGGTACAGCTGCACCAGCTTGGCCAGGTCGTTAGCCGAGCCGAAGAGGCCGGCGTGGCCGCTCACGCCGCCCAGCAGCGCGGCGCCCTCGTCGTGCACGGTGCCGCGCACCAGCTGGTGGCGAAATACGGAGTCGTACTCAGTAGGCGCAATGCGCCAGCCGGGGAAGCGATGCTCGGGGTTGAAACCCAGCGTAGTAGCACCTAGCGGCGCGTAGAGCTGCTCTGTTATAAACTGGTCAAACGGCCTACCCGTCGCTTTTTGCACGTAGTACGGGTAGAGCATAAAGGACAGGTCGGAGTACACGTAGCCCGGCTGGGCAGCGAGCGGCGAGTCGGCAATACCGTCGTAGAGCCGCCCCGGCAGCCGACGGCTGCCCCACAAGCCCGCCGCCACCGGCAGCGGAAACGCCGCCGAGGAGTCAGGCCGCAGAAACCGGCGGTTCAGACTGCCATCATAATTCACGTACTGCTGCCAAAACGGAATAAAAGCCTTGAGGCCCGCCTGGTGCGTGAGCACGTCGCGCAGGCGCAAATTCTGCTTATTGCTGCCTTGGAGGAAATCGAACAGCGCGCCCAGCGTGTAGTCGGGGCCGAACAAGCCGCGGTCTTGCAGCAGCATGAGGGCCGGTAGAGCGGCCGTGACTTTGGTGAGCGAGGCGAAGTCGTAAAGGGTCAAGTCAGTAACAGGGGTCTGCGGATACTCAGCCCGCGCCTCCACCCCATAGCTGCGGCGTAGTGCCACTACCCCGTGCCGTGCCACAATTACTTGCCCGCCCGGAAATGCGCCCGCCTCCAGCGCCCGCTTCATCAGCGAGTCGACCAGCCCCGGCAGGCTGGCCCGCAGACCGGCAGCTGTGGGCGTACCATAGGCCAGGCGCAGGCCGCCTTGGGTAGCCAAACCTGGCCCAAAGCCCGCATTGGCCGCAGTAGCGCCCAGCTGGCTAGCCGCCCCTACTCCCCCAAATACGACTTGTACAGCTTGATTGCACGCCGCATAGCTGCGCTCTTTAGCCAGCACCAGAGCAGCGGCCTGTCGCAGTTCGGGCAACGCAACTAGCGTAGCTGTATCAAATACTAGCACCACGAGTTTTTTGCGTAACGCCAGCGCCTGATGCAGGCTAGTGCGGGCTTCCGCATTAGCTGCCGGCAGCACAAGCAAAATCAAATTACTAGTCTTCAGGTCATCATTAGACTCACGCAAGAACTCGCGCACTACCATAGTTGGCGCGTAGTCGGCCACCTCACGGGGTAGGCGCCAAGTAAAATCAATGACGCCCAGCCCCGGCTGCTGAGGCCGTATGGGTACCTTAATCGTGGCCAGCCGCAACGTATCGAGGCGTTGCAGGGGGAGCAGCGCGCCTTCGTTGCGCAGCACTACTACGTTGGTCGTGGCGAGGGGGGGTAGGCCGGCCGCAGTTTGCTGCGGCTGAGCCTGGGCAAGCACAGGTGCCAATAAGCCCAGCGCACACCACCAAGCACAAATAATCACGACGGGCCGAAGCAGCAGATACCGGAGCATAGGCCCGCAAGATATTGCCCTTCAGCCCGCCGTGGAGCATACGGAGAAAAGCTAGGCCGCCGGGAAGTTGGCCGCCAGCCAAGCCACGGCCCCGTCCAGGTCGGCCTGGATGAGGTTGTGGCCGGCCAGCATATCGCGCCGCGTGAGGATGTAACCGGCCTGCGTGAGCAAGGCGGCGTAGGCATCGGTAGCGGCGGGGCGCACCGTGGGGTCTTGCAGGCCAGGGGCAAAAAACACCGGCACCGGCCGCGGCGCCGCGAAGGCTGGCACCTGCTGCACCAGCGGTTGCATGGGCCGCCACAGCACCGCGCCTGCCAGCAGGCCTGGATGGAGCATGAGCAGGCTACCCGCGATGTTGGCGCCGTTGGAGTAGCCCACGGCGATGAGCTGCGCGGGGTCAAAGCCTTCTTTAGCCGCTACTTGGGTCAGGAAATCGGCCAGCTCGTGGGTACGGAAAACCACGTCGGGCTCGTCGAACACGCCCATGCCCAGGCGGCGGAAGAAGCGCGGCATGCCGCCTTCCTGCACGTTGCCGCGCAGGCTCAGCACGTTGAGGCCGGGGCCAAAGCGCGGCGCTAGCGCGAGCAGGTCGCGCTCGTCGCCGCCGGTGCCGTGCAGCAGGAGCAGCGTGGCCCGCGCCGGGGTAGGCGCGGGCTGGTAGACGTAGGTGAGGGGCTGAAAAGCCGCGGTGTTCTGGCTCATGGCTAAGACAATACGGGCAGGTGAGCTTCGATGGCGGCGCGCTGGCTTTCGTACTGCGCGGGCAGCATGAGGTGGGTGCCCAGCTCAGCCAGCGGCTCATCCACCATGAAGCCGGGGTTGTCAGTAGCAACTTCAAACAGCACCCCACCTGGCTCGCGGAAGTACATGGCGTGGAAGTAGTTGCGGTCAATCTGGGGCGTTACCTGGAAGCCTTTTTTCAGCAGCAAGTCGCGGAAATACATTTGGGTAGCGTCGTCCTTCACCCGGAAGGCCACGTGGTGCACCGAGCCGCCAGCCACGTGGCCGCGCCCTTCGCCGGGGGCCGCCACCAGCTCCACGATATTGGCCGTGCCCAAAGCATCGGTGGCGTAGCGGAAGCGGTTGACGTGCTGCGCCACCAGCTTATAGCCAAACACATCGGTGAGCACGGCGGCCGTGGCCTTCACATCGCTCAGGGTGAGGGTGATGTGGTGGAAGCCACGGGTGGCCACGTCGGCACCTACTTCGGGGGTAGTCCAGGGCGTGCGGGGGTCGTCGGCCACCTCGGTCAGCTCCAGCTTGAGGCCGTCGGGGTCAAGGAAGGTGAGGTAGCGCTCACCAAACTTCTCGGCGGGCTTGTTATAAGTAATACCCTTAGCCTCAAACCGTTTCATCCAGAAATCGAGGCTGCCAGCGGGCACCGCGTAGCCAATTTCGGTGGCCTGGCCGGGGCCGCGGCGGCCGGGCGTCATGTGGCCCCACGGGAAGAACGTGAGGATAGTACCCGCCGAGCCGCGCTCGTCGCCAAAGTAAAAGTGGTAGGTGCCGGGGTCGTCAAAATTGACGGTACGCTTCAGAAAGCGCAGGCCCATAATATTGGTGTAGAAGTTGAAATTGCGCTGGGCATCGCCCGCGATGGCCGTGATGTGGTGCAGGCCTAAGATTCTGTTTTCCATGATAGTAAGTGAGTTATTAGTTGTTAAGCAACCTGACGTATAACCCTACCCCTTTCGAAAGGGAGAAGTAGGCGTTGAAGGCAGAACTAGTGATTAATTGGCGCTTCAATGAGCAGAAAACGCGTGTCGGCGGCGCAGTCGAGGTGCACGCGGCCGGGGCCCTCCCAGATGCCTAGCGCATCGCGCGTGCCGAGCACTTGGTCGCCCACGCGCACGGTGCCGCTGATGACGAACACGTAGAGCATTTTATTGGCCGGGGCAAACTGATAATCAACCCCTTGGGTTTCGGTATAGTAGCCGAGCGAGAGCTTAGCATTCTGGTTTATCCAGCAGTGGGCGGTGCCTTCCTCGTTGCTCACAATGGTAGTGAGGCGGTTGGCGCGCTTTTCTTCCGGAAACTGGCGGCGCTGGTAGCGCGGCGTCACGTTCTGGAGTTTGGGCTCAATCCAGATTTGCAGGAAGTTGACCTCGTCGTCGCCCACATTATACTCCTCGTGGCGCAGGCCGCTGCCAGCACTCATAATCTGCACGCCGCCGGCCGGAATGACTTCTGAGTAGCCCAGCGAGTCCTTGTGGTTCATGGTGCCGGCCAGCAGCACCGAGATGATTTCCATGTTGGCGTGGGCGTGCAGGCCAAAGCCCTGGCCGGGCGCCACGTAGTCGTCGTTGAAGACTTTCAGCAGCCCAAAGCCATTGCGCTCGGGGTTGGAATAGGGCCCGAAGCTGAAGGTGAGGTGGCTCTGGAGCCAGCCGATGTCCTTGAGGCCCCGGTCGGCGGCCGGGAAAAAGTGCGTGCGCATGGCAAATTGGAGTGAGGTGAAAGCGGCGATGCATCAAAGCTACGACGCAATTAATGTACCTACATCAATTGGGAGAAAAAAGTTTTCTCCCGCACACTTTTTCCCGGTTTTTACTTGCTGGTAACGCTGCGGATGACCTGGTACAGCGCCCCAAAAATGCCGAATAGCGTGAGGCTGATGGTGTACCAGGGGGTAGTGGTGTGGAAGTGGCCATCGAGCCACACGCCGGCCCAGGTGCTGAAGCCGATGATGGCAAACATCTGGGCGGCGATGCCGGAATACTTAGCCAGCGCCGAGCTGTTGCGGGCGTCGTCGTCGGCTTCGGGGGTGGGCGGGGGGGTAGGCATGGGCGGGCAGAAAGGGGAAGGCCGGCAAAGCTAAACGGCGGATGAAGGTTTCGGGCGGACGGGGCGTAATTTTACGGACTGCCGACCGTTAGAGCCAACGGGGCCGAACATTTTGGGGCGCGCCCAGCGTTTGGCCCTACGCCCGCTCTTTTTACCAGACCAGCTTTTGACGTTGAAAACCGCTATTCCCTTGAGTCGCTTTCGGTTTTGGCTGCTGGCCTGGCTGGGCCTGAGCCTGGCCGCCTGCGCCTCGGACAAGTCGCTGGTGAGCCACGCGCTCAACAACGTGGCGGCCCGCGACAACGGCTTTTTCCTGGCCCGCGAGAAGCTGCGGGCTACCGAGGCCACCCTCTACAAGGGCCGCAACGACGACTACAACCGGGTGCTACCCCTCTACCCGGTGCTGGATAGTGGCACGGTGCGGGCCACGCGGGCCGACCTCAACGACATCATCAAGAAGGCTTCGCTGCCCATTCAGCACCGGGCGGGCTCCGACTGGACCGATGATGCCTACCTGCTGGTGGGCTGGTCGCGGTTCTACAAGATGGAGTTTGACGACGCTGTGCTCACGTTTAAGTACGTGAACAGCACCAGCCGCGACCCGTTTGCCAAGCAGGAGTCGCTGATTGGGTTAATGCGCACCTTCTTGATAACCAAGCAGCTCGACAACGCCAAGGCCGTGTCGGATTTGCTCGACAAGGAAGTGGGCCTGCCCCGCGACGCGCGCGAGCTGTTTCTGGCCCGCACCGACTATTATTTGCAGCTGGAGGAACCGGTGAAGGCCATCGCGCAGCTCGAAAAGGCGGTGCCCCTGACGCCGGTGAAGAATGAGCGCTCGCGCTCGCGCTTCATCCTGGCGCAGCTCTATCAGCAGCAGGGCCAGAACAAGGAGGCGACCGCGCAGCTCAACGACATTCTGAAGCACAACCCGCCCTATGAGCTTGATTTTCAGGCCAAGCTGCTACTGGGCCAGGTGTCGGACCTCGACCAGCAGAGCAAGGAGCGACTGGACAAGTACTTCGCCGCGCTGCTGAAAGACCCGAAGAACAAGGAGTACCGCGACAAAATATACTACGAGATGGCGCGCCTGGCCTACCGCCAGCAGAAGTACACCGACGCGCTGGGCCTGCTGCGCACGGCCGCCAAAATGCCCACCGTCAGCAAGTCGCAGAAGGGTTACACCTACCTGCTGGCCGGCCGCATCTACTACGAAAACCTGCGTAAATACCAGCTGGCCGCGGCCTACTACGACAGCACCACGCAGGCCCTACCCAAAGAGAACCCGCTGTACGCGGCGGTGCTGGAGCGGGCGGGCATCCTCAAGGAGTTTGCCAAGCAGTACACCATTATCGAAACGCAGGACAGCCTGCAAACGCTGGCCAAGCTGCCCGCCGATGAATTGGATAAGCGCCTGAGCACCTACGCCGCCGCCGAGCTGGAGGCCAAGCGCCAGGCCGCCGCCAAGGCCCTGGCCGCCCAAAAAGCCCAGGCCCAGAAGCAGCAGGTCGAGGCCAGCCGCATTTCGTCGTCGCCGAGCGCGCTCAGCGGCAGCCAGCGCGACATCAGCAATCCCAATGCGTTTGACGCGACCACGGCCGTGGCCTCGGGCGCGGGCTGGTACTTCGACAACCCGACCTCGCTGGGCACGGCGCGGGGCGAATTTATTCGGGTGTGGGGCGACCGCCGCCTGCAAGACAACTGGCGCACCACCCTTACCCCCAGCAGCTCGCCCAACGCCCCGCAGAACGGCGGCGCGCCGGTGAGCGTGACGGGCAATGAACAGACGCAGGTGAACGGCGGCGCGCCCGGCGCCCGGCCCGTGGCGCCGCCCCTGGCCGCCGACCCGCTGGCCGAGCAAAACGCGCTGGCCGCCAAGTATCGGCAGGACATCCCCGACACGCCCGCCAAGCTGCAAGCCTCTAATCAGCAGGTGGAAGCGGCGATGTACGAGCTGGGCGGCATCTACAAAGAGCAGCTCAAGGAAAAGCTGCGCGGCTACGAAACCTACGCCGGCGAGGTGGCGCGCTACCCCCGCGGCGAGCACGCGCCCGACGCCGACTACCTGCTCTACCTCTACTACAAGGACCTGCCCGACCCGGCCAAGGCCGCGCAGTACGCCGCCACCCTGCAGCGCGAGTTTCCGACCTCGACCTACGCCAAGCTCATCGCCGACCCGCTGTACCGCGAGCACGAACGGGCCCTGCACAACGCCGTGGCCGCGCGCCTCGACTCGGCCTTCGTGCTGTATAAGGACCAGTATTTTACGCGGGCTAAAGCCGCCGTGGCCCGCATCGAGCGGGCGTATCCGAAGAGTGACCTGAACGACCGAGTAGCGTATTTGAAGCTGCTGCTGGCTATCCGCACGCAGCCGCCGGGGGCGGTGCGCACCTCGGTGGCGCAGTTCGCCAAAGACTACCCCGACAGCCCACTAGTGCCGCAGGCGCAGGGCCTGGCCGGCGCGCTGCAAAAGGCCGAAGCCGGGCAGCTGGCCGGCGCCCTGGCCTCGACCGACAAGCCGGTGATTTCGCAGTTCCGGCCGGGTGAAATTGACAACCGGCTGCGCATTCTGTACGAAGACGATGCCCCGCCGGTGCCGGCGCCCACCCCTACCCCCCCGGCCGCCGCGCAACCCACACCAGCGGCGGCTACGACCATTAAGGCAGCTACTAAAGCAAAACCCGTGCGGGGGATTGCCCCGGCTAAGGTATTGAACCTGGATGCGCCAACCTCCGCTACTCCGGCGCCAACTGGCACTGGCTCAGCCGCACCCACCGGAGCCGCATCGGCACCCGCCGGGACTGCACCAGCACCAGACGGGGCCGCGCCAGCCGGCTCGCCCACCGCCACCACGCCGGGCCAGCCAGCGGCGGCTTCGCCTACTACGGCGGCCCCCCCTACCCCCCCGGCCGCGCCGGCCGTGGCCTACGCTACCCAACTCAGCGCGGCCCACGCCGTGGTGCTGGTATACCCCAAGGGCACGGCCCCCACGGGCGACCTCGCCGCGCAGTTGACTACGTACAACGGCAAGTTTTTTCGGGCTAATAACCTAACCGTGCAACCGGCCCAGCCGCTGGGCGCCGACCAGGAAATAATAGTGGTGCGGGCGTTGCAGGGCTCGAAAATAGCGCAGAGCTACGCCACCAAGCTGCGCGGGCCGCAGTCGCCGCTGGCCCGCCTGCGCGGCCAGGGCTACCAAACGCTCATCATCAGCCTGGCCAACCTGGCGCTGCTGCAGGAAACGGGTGGCGACCTGGCCGGCTACCAGCAATTTTACCAAAAGGTTTACCAATAGGGGGTAAGCCGCATTAAGCAGGTGGCCCGCAACAAGTGTCGTTGCCTTTTGTCCGCTGCTTCGTCCCTACCCCTGCCTGCTCACTTCGTCTTTTCACCCAGATGCCTAAGTCTACTTCTTCTCCGACCCGCCCTACCCCCCCCGTG
>CAZZWL010000030.1:0-41446 GCA_964657755.1 uncultured Rhodanobacter sp. | reverse complement strand
CCCCCCGCCACCGCCCCCGGCACGTTGCCGTTGGGGTAGGCCACGGCGCGGGGGGTAGGGCCGGCCAGCTGGGCCAGGTATTGCTGGCAGGTGGCCAGCTCGCGCCGGGCAGCGGCCGGCGCGTAGTTGGTCAGAATGGCGTGGTGGGCGGTGTGGTTGCCAAGCGTTACCAGCGGCTCGCGGGCGAAGGCTTGCAGCTCGGTGGGCGTGAAGGGCCGGTCGAGGTCGCCGACCGGCCGCAGGGCGTCGGGGCCGAAGTGGGCCAGCAGGTACTGGTCAATTTCCGGGTGCCGCAGTGCTTTTAGCAGCGCCGTTTCGGCCAGCTGCGCGGCGGGGGGTAGGGGCTGCCGGCGGCGGTGGCGGTACACCACATCCCACCAAAAGGCCTGGCCGGCCAGCACGTGGTGGCTGGCGATGAAGAACGTGGCCGGCACCCCGTAGCGCCGCAGCGTGGGCAGCGCCAGCTGGTTGTTAAAATAGCCATCGTCGAAGGTGAGGAGGGCATACTTGCCGGCGGGGTCGAGGCCGCGCAGCACCTCGGCGGGCGTCACAAACCGGTAGCCGTGGGCCAGAAAGTGCGCCACGAACTGCGCAAAAATGCCCGTGGTGATGCGCTGCTGCGGGTCTACCTCGTGCCGGCT
The DNA here is from genome assembly GCA_964657755.1 of uncultured Rhodanobacter sp. Classification (GTDB taxonomy): domain Bacteria; phylum Bacteroidota; class Bacteroidia; order Cytophagales; family Hymenobacteraceae; genus Hymenobacter. The sequence continues at coordinate 40,805 of CAZZWL010000030.1, read as the reverse complement.
CATGGCCGCCGCATCCTCAAACAGCACGTGAAACATGAACACCAGCAGCGCCGGCCGCTCGGGCACCACGGCCCGGTGCGCCAGGGCCAGTTCGTCGCTAAGGCGGCTGAGTACGGATTTCCAGGGCCGGTTCATGGGGTTGGTAAAGTACGATGCGGCTACCGAAAGGCCCCAAATCGCGGGCCCAAAGCCCAAGAGCACACCTATTTTTTTGCCTTCAACTATTGGCTTTTTCGGGCATTACTGAACCGGATAAATCTTCGACCCTACCCGCCATTTTTACGGATAAACCTCTCATCCATTGTAACTTTACTCTGATATTCCTACCCGTGTGCTATTCTTTTTTACTTCATTATTAGTTTTTATTATGTACAGACTAAACCGTTTTATCGGCTGGCTGCGGCCGGGCCGCGCGGCGGCCGCGTGGGGTGGCCGGGTGCTGGCGGCCGCGGGCCTACTGCCCGCACTGGCGCAGGCCCAGGCTATTGCGTACGCGGCCCCCATCGTTATCACGAAGGGGGGCACTTACACCGGCAACTACCGGAGCCTAGCCTCGGGGGTGCCGTGCGTGGTGGTGAACACGACCGAGCCGGTGGTGCTCGATGGCTGCCACCTGGCCGGAGCCGGCTACCTCATTCAGTCGGGTAGCGGGGCCAACTTGGTGGTGCGCAATTGCAGCGGCCTGGGCCTGGCGCCCTCGGTCGATGGCCAGGCGCCGGGGCACTTTCTGGACACGTACCAGTCGGCCAACCTCGTTATTGAGCACAACTATTTCAGCGGCACGAGCGGCATCGTGGTCAACCGCTGGACGGGCGGCGGCGGCACGCTCACGGTGCGCTACAACCAGGTGCGCGACGTGGACGGGCGCTGGCGCAACGGTGGGGGCAGCACGCGCAGCAGCTTTTTGCAGCTGAACACGGTGCAGGGCCTGGCGGGGGTCGAAATCGCTTACAATGAAGTGATTAACACGCCCAACCAGAGTCTGGTGGAGGACAATATCAACCTCTACAACTCGTCGGGCACGGCGGGCAGCCCCATCCGGGTGCACGACAACTTCGTGCGCGGCGCCTACCCTTACCCCGCCACGGGGGCCTCCTTTACGGGCACGGGCATGACCACCGACGGCGACGCCACCACGCTGGCCGGGGCCACGGGCTACATCGAGGCCAGCAACAACCAGTTTGTGAGCACCTGCAACGCGGCCATGAACATCGCGGCCGGCCACGACGTGTATTACCACGACAACCGGCTGGTTACCAGCGGCCTGCTACCCGATGGCAGCCGACTGAACGCCACCTACGCGGCCACGGCGGTGTTTAATTACTACAACCAGGCGGCCAGCATTTTCTTTAACAACCGCATTGCCAACAACACTATTGGCTACGTGAAGTGGGGCGCCAGCAGCCCCTACCCCGACCGCCAGGACCTGAGCCCCGGCGCCTGCGCCACCTGCACCGGCACCAGCAGCCTGCCCAACCCGGTGACGGTGGCCACCGAGGACAACGAGTACGCGCTGTGGCAGCAGAAGCTGACGCAAAACGGCGTCACGGTGGGTCCGGCGGGCGCGGCTCCGGCCCCGGTGCCGGCCCCGCCCACCGCCGCGGGCACCATCACCAACGCGGGCTTTGAGGCCGACAACGCGGCGGTGAGCGCACCTACGGGTTGGGCCACTACCCCCGGCGCGGGCACCAACGCCAACGCCAGCTACACCGAAACGTACGGCAGCGCGCACACGGGCACCTACCACGGTACCCACTACCGCCCCGAGGCCTACGAGGTGTACACTTACCAAGTGGTGACGGGCCTGGCCAACGGCACCTACGCCCTCAGCGCCTGGGTCAGGAGCAGCGGCGGCCAGAACACGGCTCAGCTCCAGGCCAAAAACTACGGCGGCGCGGCCCTGGCCACGGCCGTGGCGGCCGCGCCGGGCACGTGGGTGCAGGTGTCGGTTAAGAATATCAGCGTGACCAACGGCCAGTGCGAAATCGGCGTTTACTCGCGGGCGAATGCGGGTAACTGGCTGTATTTCGACGACTTTACGCTGGTGCCGGCGGCCACTACCGCCAACACGCCGCCTACCGTAGCGCTGGCTGCCTCCCCGGCGACCCTGGCCCTGGGCCAGGCGACCACGCTCAGCGCCACCGCGGCCGATGCCGATGGCCAGGTGACCAGCGTGGCATTTTTCAACGGCACTACCAAGCTGGGCGAAACCACCGCTACCCCCTACCAGCTGAGCTGGACGCCCCCCGCCGCCGGCACCTACGCCCTCACGGCGGTAGCGACCGATGATGCCGGCGCCAGCACCACCTCGGCCACCGCGAGCCTCACGGTGAGCGCCGCCCCCGGCCCACCCGTTACGCCCGTGGTCACGGGTGGCAACCTGGTCGTGAACCCCGGCTTTGAGGCCGATGGCGGCCCCACCGACGCGCCCACCGCCTGGCAAACCGTGGCCGGACCGGGCGCGGGCAGCCACGCCAGCTACACCGAAACCTACGGCGGCGCGCACGCGGGCACCTACCACGGCACCCACTACCAGCCCACTGACTACGAGGTGTACACCTACCAGAACATCAGCAACATACCCAACGGCACCTACCGGCTGCGGGCCTGGGTGCGCGGCAGCGGCGGGCAGCCCACGGCCCAACTGCAGGTTAAGAACTACGGCGGGGCGCAGCTGGCCACGCCCATCGGGGCCACCGGTAGCGCCTGGGTGCAGGTCGAGATTGCCAACATCAGCGTGACGAGCGGCGCAGCCGAAATCGGCTTTTATTCGCAAGCCGCCGCCGGGCAGTGGATTTACGTGGATGACGTGGAGCTGGTGGCCCAGTCCGCCGCCACTACCGCGACCAACCCGGTGCTGAACGCCAGCTTCGACGACGACCAGGCCGCCGTGCAAAAGCCCAGCCAGTGGACCACCCAAACCTGGGGCAGCACCCAGCCCTACGCCAGCTACACCGAAGCGTACGGTAGCGCGCACACGGGCACCTACCACGGTACCCACTACCGCCCCGAGGCCTACGAGGTGTACACTTACCAAGTGGTGACGGGCCTGGCCAACGGCACCTACGCCCTCAGCGCCTGGGTCAGGAGCAGCGGCGGCCAGAACACGGCCCAGCTCCAGGCCAAAAACTACGGCGGCACCGGGCGCGCCACCGACGCGCCTGCCACCCCCGACGGCCAGTGGGTGTTAGTGACCATCCCCAACCTGGCCGTGACCAATGGCCAGTGCGAAGTTGGCTTCTACTCCAATGCTCCTGGTGGCCAGTGGCTATATTATGACGACGTGGCGCTCACGCGGCAATTTGATGCTACCGCGGCCAGCGCGCTAAGTTCCCACAGTAGTTCGGCCAGCGCGGCCGTGGCCAGCCCTACCCCCTCCCTTTTTCCCAACCCCGCCGATGGCCAGGTAACGGTGGGCATTGCGCTGCCCAGCAGCCAAACCGTGACGCTAACGCTGCTCGATATGCAGGGCACTCAGCTGGCACAGTACCGGCGCGCGGCCACGGCCGGCAGCAACCAGCTCGTTCTCGATACCAGCGCAGTTCCGGCTGGGCTCTACAATCTGCAACTAACCAGCAGCGAGCCTACCCAGGTGCTGCACCTGGAAGTGCGGCACTAGCCACCAAACACTGCTTAGCGCCTGAGCTAACTCAAAACAGCCGCCCGAAGCCAGTCTTCGGGCGGCTGTTTTGAGTTAGCTCAGGCTCCAGTCAGCGTCTGGCGGGCCAGCAGGTAGAGAAAGCGGGAGTTGGTGAGCAGGTAGCGCCGCCATAGGCGGCGGGGCTCCAGGTAGAGGCGGTAGGCCCACTCCAGCCACAGGCGGCGCGCCCACACCGGCAAGCGCTGCTCGAGGCCGGCGTAGGTCAAAAACGCCTGCCCTACCCCCAGCATGCAGGCCGTTACCTGGCCGCGGTGCGCGGCCATCCAGCGCTCCTGCCGCGGGCAGCCCAGGGCCACAAACAGCAGGTCGGGGTCGGCCGCGTTGATGGCCGCCACGTGCTCGGCTTCTTCGGCGGGGGTAAGGGGCCGGAAGGGTGGGGCGCAGGTGCCCACCACGCGCAGGGCGGGCAGCTCGCGCCGCGCCCGGTCGGCTATCGCCTGCAAAACCGCGTCGGTAGTGCCGTAAAAATAAACCGATTGCCCGCGCTGGGCCGCCGCCGTGAGCAGGGCGGGCAGCAGGTCCATGCCCGCCACGCGCTCCTGGGGCTGGCCGCTGCGCCAGCCGGCAATGCTGGCCACGGGGCCCCCGTCGGGGGTCACCAGGTCGGCTTCGGCCAGCACCTGCCGGAAGCTGGCATCGCGGTGGGCCTCCACCAGCATGTGCACGTTGGCACAGCACACGTAGGCCGAGGAGCGGGCGGCCCCGAGCCGTAAGATGGTATCAACGAACTCCTCAAAGGGGCCGATGGCAATCGGCGAATCCAGAACCAGCTGCTTCGACAACATAAGCAATGAGCGCTAGGGGCGACGAGCGCCGGGTGTTAGTACGCGTTTTTTTCCCCCTCAATCATGTTTCTCACCGTTTTAACGATGATTTGCACGTCGAGCAGCAAGGACCAGTTCTCCACGTATTTCAGGTCGTATTCCACCCGTTTTTCCATAGAGCCCAAGGCCCGGGTTTCGCCCCGGAAGCCGTTGACCTGCGCGTAGCCCGTGATGCCGGGCGTGACGGTGTGACGGTGGGCGTAGGTGTGCATGTGCTTGGAATATTCTTCCAGCTGCGACAGCATATTGGGCCGGGGCCCTACCACCGACATCTGGCCCAGCCAGACGTTGAAGAACTGCGGCAGCTCATCGAGGCTGGAGGCGCGCAAAAAGCGCCCGATGCGCGTGACGCGGGCGTCGCCCTTGGTGGCTTGCAGCTCGGTACCGCTCAGGTCGGTGCGCATGGTGCGCAGCTTATAGCACGGAAACAGCTTGTTGCGCTTGCCAGGCCGCATCTGCTTGAAAAACACCGGCCCCGGCGAGTCGAGCTTAATGAGCAGCGCCAGGATGGGCAGCACGATGGGAAATATCCCCACGATAACCAAGCCCGAAAAAGCCAGGTCAAACGCGCGCTTGGATACCTGGTTGGCCCGCGAGCCCAGCGGGTGGCGCCGCACCGTCAGGATGGGGCCGTAGTCGTGGTAGTCTACGTTGACGTTTTTGCGCAGCGTGCCTTCAAAATCGGGCACGATGCGGAACGTGATAAAATTATCGTCCGCAAAGCCCGACAGCTCCTGAATCAGCGCGCTCTGGTCGAGCGGCAGCGCGAAGTAAATCTCATCTACCTGCTCATGCTGGCAAAAGGCCGGCAGGTCGGCGAGGCTACCTAGCACCAGGTGCCGCACTTCGCCCGGGGCCGGGTCATTGGTAAAAAAGCCGAGGCATTGATTGGTTGCCGAATTGTGCACCGACAGAAACCGGTACAAGTCAACCCCGGTGCGGCTGGCCCCCACCACCACAAACCGGTTGGAAGGATGGGCCCAGCGGTAGCGGTAGGTGCGGTGCAAAAAGGCCAGTACCAGGCGCCCGCCCACTACCCCCACCCCGGCCATGCTGTAGAGTAGCCCCAAAAAACGCAGCGGCATCAGGTGCACCCGCAACAGCACGATGCCGGCGGTGAGCACCACGGCGTGGAGCACGAAGGTGCGGGTCAGCGCCCAGAATTTTTCGGAATAGGTCGTGAGGCGCTCCCCTGGGTTGGGATTAGCGAATTGCCCGGCTAAAATCCACCACAGCAGGGCAAAAATGGCAAAGAAAACCGGGTAGTCACCCCCGAACTGCCAATCGCCCCGCTGGTAGTAGCATACCAGCCGGAAAGCACTCAAAATCATCAGGATATCTACAATCAGCAGCACAAACTGATTGAGATAAACTCGCTGTTTGTAAAGTACCATATAGCTGAAAGTTTAAGGCTGTTTTCACCCAGCCAATGCGCGCTATCGACGGCTGGCTAGAGCTTAAATTCAGTTTAAGGTACGCTTTACGGCAGTACTTTGGACTCAGCAATTAGGGTTAATTCATTATTTAATTGAAAATTAATAAGAAACCCACCCCAATCAGCGTATTGGCTTCGAATAGTCATAAATTATTATTATCCTGCTGCGTCTACGCGGCCCTCACCCAGCCGCTAGCACATTGCCCGGCCCTACCCCTACTGGGGCAAGCAAGCAGCAGAACGCTTTTCGCGATATCCTGCTAGTGACTCGTCACCTCATTCACTTACGCACCAATTAGTTAAATACAAATTTTTGAGACGGATTACTTTTTACCGGCTGCGCTCTAACCCTGAAAAGTCAGCCGCGGCCGCAACTGGCTACCGCTCGCCACAGCTGGCTCAACAGCCAATTGCATTAGAATAATACTATTTATTGTCCCATTCAGCGGAGTTCCGGGGCCCGGCGGCGCAGCTTTAACATGCCGCGGGTGTAGGTCAGCATTTCCAGCTCGTAGCTGGGCTCGGCAGGCTCCGCTTCGGGCAGCTGAATGAGCAGGCGGCCGCTATTGGTGGCGGCCCAGGTGCCTTCCTGGGCCACCAAGCCGCCGCCGGGGGCCACGTCGTAGCGCGTGAAGCGGCCCGCTGGCCCCAGCCGGAAGCCCGGCCGCCCCCCCGGCCGGTACCGAAAGCGGTAGGTGTTGCGGCGGTACGCGAGCGTGTCGGCGTGGCTGGCCTCGGGCACCAGCAGCCAGGTGCCCTGCAAGGCCGCCAGCTTGCCCCCAGGCAGCTCGGCCAGGTGGTCGGAGTGGCAGGCGGCAGCGAGCAGCAAGCAAAGCAGGCCAGCCAGCCGCCGGAAGACGAGAGGAGGAGACATAACGGGTACTACTACGCGAAACTACCGGCGACTGCCCACGGGGCGGGCGTACTTTTGGGTTGCCAGGCGGCGAGGCCGCGTTGCTACCCCGCCGTCCCTACCCCCCTTTCCCAGCCCAACCTCGTGGACAACCGCGCCCTCATCAAAGCTTTTAAGCTCACGGCCCAGCTGCTGGAGCTGCACGACGAAAACGTTTTCAAAATCAGGGCCTACGAAGGTACCGTCACGGCCCTGGAGCAGCTGGAGTTTGTGGTGGCCGAGGTGGAGCGCCCCGGCCTGCCCGACCGCACTGGCCTGAGCAAAACCCAGGCCGCCAAGGTGGCCGAGCTGCTCGACACCGGCACGTTTGACGAGTTGCGGCGGCTGCTCGACGCTACCCCCCCCGGCGTAGTCGAACTCTTGAATATCAAGGGTATCGGCCCCAAAAAAGTGCGGGCCCTGTGGCGCGACGCCGGTATAGAAAGCCCCGAGCAGCTGCGCGCCGCCGCCGAGGCCGGCCTGGTGGCCAAGCTCAAGGGCTTCGGGGCCAAAACCCAGGAAAGCATTCTGGCCGCGCTGGCCTTTACGGACCAAAGCGCGGGCAAGCTGCTGTTTTCGCAGGCCGAGCAGCTGGCGAATGACCTGGCCGAGCGTTTGCGCCAGGTGCCGGGGGTAGGCGCGGTGGCCGCCGCCGGCGAGGTGCGCCGCGCCCTCGAAATAGTGGAAACCGTGGACATAATGGTGGCCGCCGCCGACCCCGCGCCCCTGCACGCGCTGCTCAACGCGGCGCCCGGCCTGCGCGCCGACGCCCGCCGCTCGGGCCCCTGGGCCTGGCGCGGCACGGCCGCCGACTCGGGGGTTGGCGTGGCGGTGCGCGTGGTTTCGGAGGCAGATTTTGTGAACCAGCTCTTCGTGGCCACCGGCACCGAGGCGCACCTTGGCGCGCCGCTGCCGGGCGCGGCGCCCGGCCAGCCCGCCACCCTGCGCCAGTGGGCTAAGCGCGAAACCTTCGCCAGCGAGGAGGCGCTGTACGAGAAAGCCGGCCTGCAATACGTGGTGCCCGAGCTGCGCGAAGGCCTGGGCGAAATCGAGCTGGCCGCCGCGCGCACCATTCCGCGCTTGCTGGAAGACGGCGACTTGCGCGGCTCGCTGCACAACCACAGCACCTACTCCGATGGCAGCCACTCGCTGCGCCAAATGGCTACCTTTCTGCGCGATGCGGGCTACGAGTACCTGGGTATTTGCGACCACTCGCAGGCGGCGCACTACGCCCAGGGCCTCAGCCCCGAGCGCGTGCGCCAGCAGCAGCGCGAAATCGACGAGCTAAACGCTGAGCTGGCCCCGTTCCGCATTTTCAAGGGCATTGAGGCCGATATTTTGGGCGATGGCAGCCTGGACTACGACGCCGAGCTGCGTGATTCGTTCGACTTTATCGTGGCCAGTATTCACTCCAACCTGAAGATGGACGAGCAGCGCGCTACCGAGCGCCTGCTAGCCGCCATTGCCAACCCGCACTGCACCATGCTAGGCCACCCCACCGGCCGCCTGCTGCTGCGCCGTGCTGGCTATCCCATTGATTTCAAGGCGGTTATTGATGCCTGCGCCGAGCACCAGGTGATTATCGAAATCAACGCCAACCCCTGGCGGCTCGACCTCGACTGGCGCTGGGTGCGCTACGCGCTCAGCCAGGGCGTGCAGCTTAGCATCAACCCCGACGCCCACCACACCGCCGGCTACGCCGACATGCGCTACGGCGTGCTGGCCGGCCGCAAAGGCATGCTAACCAAGGAGATGACGTTTAATACGAAGTCGGTAGATGAGGCAGCAGCGTACTTTGAGGCGCGGAAGGCGAAGTTTCAAAAGTAACGTTTGTCATTGCGAGCGCAGCGCGGCAATCGCCCCAGAACGAAACCCACACGACTCGTTCTGGGGCGATTGCCGCGCTGCGCTCGCAATGACAAACGAGTAGTTTAAACTATGAAAATCCTGGTTCTCCGCTTTTCCTCCATCGGCGACATTGTGCTGACGACGCCGGTGGTGCGGCAGCTAAAAACCCAGCTGCCGGGCGCGCAAGTGCATTTTGCCACTAAGCCGAGCTACGCCGGACTATTCGAGGCCAGCCCCTACGTGGACAAATTGCACCTGCTCGGCGGCAGCCTGGGCGAGCTGGTGCGCGAGCTGCGCGCCGAGCGGTTCGACTTCATCGTGGACTTGCATAATAACCTGCGCACCAGGCTCATTCGGCTGCAACTACCGGGCGTGCCGGGCCAGGCTTTTGATAAGCTCAACTGGCAGAAATACCTGCTGGTGCGCTTCAAAATCAACCGCCTACCCCCCCTGCACATCGTGGACCGCTACCGGGCGGCCGCTGCGCCGCTGGGCATCCGCGACGATGGCGCGGGCCTCGATTACTTCATTCCGCCCGCGCAGGAAGTGGACGTGGCGGCGGCCCTACCCCCCGGTTTTCGGCCGAAGCACTACGTGGCGGTGGCCATTGGGGCGCAGCACGCCACCAAGCGCCTACCCCCCGAAAAGCTTATCGAGCTGGTGCAGCGCCTAGCGCCGCGCCCGGTGGTGCTGCTCGGCGGGCCCGAGGACGAGAGTACCGGCCACGTCATTGAGCTGGCGGCGGGCGGGCTGGTGGCCAACGGCTGCGGTAAGTTTTCGCTGCATCAGTCGGCCTCGCTGCTGCGGCAGGCGCAGTTTGTGGTAAGCCACGATACGGGGCTGATGCACATCGCGGCGGCGTTTAAGAAGCAGATTTTCAGCGTGTGGGGCAATACCGTGCCGCAGTTTGGCATGTACCCCTACCGCACCCGCTTCGAGGCGCTGGAGGTGCTGGGCCTACCCTGCCGGCCGTGCTCGAAGATTGGCTTCGCCGAGTGCCCGCAGGGGCATTTCAAGTGCATGAAGGAGCAGGACCTGGCGCGCGACTGGCCTACCGGCTAGGCAAGCCGCGCCCCGACTTCATCGGACCTTACCCAATTTCGCGGACCTTTGCACCATGACAATTTTGCTGGTCGAAGACGAAGCGAGCCTGGCCTCGTTCATCCGCAAAGGGATTGAGAGCGAGGGCTACGACATCAAGGTGGCCTTTGATGGACTGATTGGCCGGCGCTTGTTCGACCAACAGCCCTTCGACATAGTCATCCTGGACGTGAACCTGCCCGGCCTGAACGGCTTCGAGCTGTGCCGCTACATCAAGCAGCACTCGCCCCGGCAAGCGGTGCTGCTGCTCACGGCCCTCGATGGCTTGCAGGACAAGGAGGACGGCTTTGGGGCCGGGGCCGATGATTACCTCACCAAGCCCTTTGAGTTTCGGGAGCTGCTGCTGCGCATTCGGGCGCTGGCCCGGCGCAGCACCGCCTACAGCGGCCTGCACGCCGTGCTGCGGGCCGCCGACCTGGAAATGGATACCACCGCCCGCACCGTAACCCGCGCCGGCCAGCGCATCGAGCTCACCAGCCGCGAGTATTCGCTGCTCGAATACCTGCTCACCAACCAGGGCCGCACCGTCAGCCGCATCGACATTGCCGAGAAGGTCTGGGACTTGCACTTCGATACCAACACCAATGTCATCGACGTGTACATGAACTTTCTGCGCAAAAAGATGGACAAGGGCTTTAGCCAGAAGCTCTTGCACACGGTGGTGGGGGCCGGCTACTTGCTGCAAGGCTGAGCGCGATGCAGATAAAATACAAGCTCCTACTCTGGTTTGCAGCGCTGGTCAGCGGGCTGCTGCTGGTGTTTTCGGGCTACGTGTACGTAGACACTACCCAGTTTCGGCAGCACTCTTTTAGCGAGCGCCTGGCCCGCAAGGCGGCCGTGACGCAGCAGCTGGTGGCGCTCACCGACTCCATTGCCGGCACGATGCTGGCCTCGCTGCCCGAGCAGGCCGAGCAGGTGTATTCCCCGGCCGGCCGGCGGCTGTACGCCAGCGCCGGGGCCGACTATCGCCCCGCGGCTAGCTGGCTGGCGTGGGTGCGGCAGCAGGGGGTAGTACGCTTTTCCTACCCCCAGCCCGGCCATGCGCACCCCAAGGAGGGGGTAGCGCTGGCCTACCGCCGGCCCGACGCCGAGGGGCAGTACGTGGCCATCGTCACGGCCTACGACCAGCAGGGCTTTGCCCAGCAGCAGACCTTGTTCAACTCGTTTCTGTACGGCAACCTGGCCGCTGTGGCGCTGGTAGTGGCGCTGGGGCTGCTGTTTGCCACGCGGGCGCTGGCGCCGCTCAATTTTTTACTGGGGCAGCTGCGCACCGCCGAGGCCCGGTCGCTGGCGTTCCGGCTACGCCCCCTCAACCGGCGCGACGAGGTGGGCAAGCTGGCCGGGGCCTTCAACGAACTGCTGACCCGGCAGGAAGAGCTGGTCGATAGTCAGCGCGCGTTCATTTCCCACGCCTCGCACGAGCTGCGCACGCCCCTCACCACCATCAAGGGCTGGCTGGAAACGTCGCTGGCCTACGACGCCGACGTGGCCAGCCTGAAGCGGGGCATCGGCCAGGCGGTGGGCGAGCTGGACAAGCTCACGGCCCTGGCCAACGGCCTGCTGCACCTGGCCCGCCTCGACGGGGCCGCCCACCTCGACGGCCAGCCTCTGGCGGTGGTGGACCTGCTGCTCGACGTGGTGGGCAGCGCCCAGCAGCAGCGGCCCGGCCAGCGCCTGGACCTGGCCATTGGCGAAGACGTGGAAGCGCAGCCCCAGGCGCCCCAGGTGCTAGGCAACGCCCGCCTGCTCAGCACGGCCCTGGGTAACTTGGTAGATAACGCCGCCAAGTACTCTGGGGGCCAACCCGTGGGCCTGGTCCTGACCCTGGACGGCCCCCAGGCCGTGCGCCTGCTTGTAGAGGACCGCGGCCCCGGCATTGCGCCCGATGAGCAGGAGCGCATTTTTGAGCCCCTCACGCGGGGCCGCGCCGTGGGCGACGTGCCCGGCTTTGGCATCGGGCTCACGCTGGCCCAGCGCATCATTCACCTGCACCGGGGCCGGCTGCGGCTGCTGCCCCGGCCGGGCGGCGGCACGGTGACTGAAGTCTGGCTGCCGCTTCGGCCGGCGCCGGGGGGGTAAGGAGCGAGTTTTAATGACTTTTAATTTGGCTTTAATACCGCGTTAATGGGGCCGGGGGAGGTTTGCGCCATGAAGCTGCGAAACCTCTTTTCCGTGGGCCGAAGCCTGGCGCTGGCCGGGCTGCTGGCCGGCCCCGCCGCCCAGGCCCAGCAGCCGCGCGAGCTGCCCCAGCTGCCCCGGCCGTTAACCTTGCCCGTGGCCCTGAAGCTAGCCCAGGATAACTACCCGGCGTTGCGGGCCAAGCAAGCCGCCGTGCGCGCGGCCCAAGCCGACGTGCGCACCAACCGGTCCGCCTTCCTGCCGCAGGTTACGGCGCAGGCCCAGGGCGTGAACTCGACGATGAATCAGGTGCGCGGGGCCTTCATCGGGGGGGTAGCCATCCCTATTTCAGGGGGTATTAAAACCACGTCGTACGATGGGACCACCAATTTTTCGAGCCTCGCTGCGCTCTCTATTGAGTGGCCGGTAGTAACGTTTGGCCGCTACCGGGCCGATGAGAGCCGCTCCGAAGCGGCCGTATCGGCGGCCCAGGCCGACTACGACCAGGCCGTGTTCGAATACCAGGCGCAGGTGGCCGATGCTTATCTGCTCGCGTTGGGAGCGGAAAAGTCGGTGGCCTTGCAGCGCGCCAATGTGCAGCGGGCCGAGGCGCTGGCCCGCGTTATTCGGGCGGGCACCCGCTCGGGCATCCGGGCGGGCATAGACTCTTCGACCGCCAATGCCGAGGTGGCCCGCGCCCGCTTGCAAGTGCTCGCGGCCCGGCAGCAGGCCCGCGAGCAGCGCACTCGCCTGGCCGGTCTGCTGGGGCAGCCGAGGCAGGAAGTACAGCTCGACTCCATGCAGTTCTACGCCCACCTACCCCAGGTGGCGGCCGGCCCGCCCGCTGGTGATACGGCCCGCGCCAACAACCCACTGCTGCGCGCCTACGACCGCCGTATCGCGGCCAGCCAGGCACAGGAAAAGCTTTTCACCGCCAATAAGCGCCCCAGCCTCAACTTACTGGCTTCGACCTGGGGTCGCGGCTCAGGTGTGCACGACGCCACGGACGACCGCGGCAACTTCGTCATCGATTCCTCGCCGGGCGCGGGCCTACCCCTGAAAGCCTACGACTACATGCTGGGTGCCACCCTCACCTGGCGCGCCACCGAGCTGATTCACTCAGGCCGCGCCGCCCAGGCGCAGCGCATTCGCACCGAGCAGGCCCGCGCCGACTACGACCAACAGACACTCCAGCTGGCTACCCAGGTTCAGAATGCCAATCTGCAAGTAGAAATAGCCCGCCAGACGGCGTTGGAGGCACCGGTGCAGCTAGCCGCCGCCCGCCAGGCCTTTACCCAGGCCCGCGCCCGCTACGATGCCGGCCTCGATAACCTGCTCGTGCTCACCCAGGCCACCGAAGTACTCAACCGCGCCGAAACCGACCAGGCCCTGGCCACCAACAACCTCTGGCGCGCCGTGCTGCTGCAAGGCGCCGCCAGCGGCAACCTCGGCGGCCTGCTGGGTCAATTGTAAGGAGCTAAGAACTGTCATGCTGAGCGCAGCGCAGCGGAGTCGAAGCATGACGAGCGACTTATTACCAGATAACAGCTAAAAAACACTATGATAAAAACCGCATTAGCCCGCCCGATTGCCGTTATCGTGGCTCTGCTGGGGGTCGTCGTCTTCGCGGCACTCTCGTTGGGGCGCATCCCGATTGACATTTTTCCCAGGCTGAATTTGCCCACCATCTACATCGCCCAGCCCTACGGCGGGATGACGGCGGCCCAGATGGAGGGCTTCATCGCCACGCGCTACCAGAACCAGATGCTCTACGTGTCGGGCATCAAGGACGTGGAGGTGAAGAACGTGCAGGGCCTGTGCCTGGTGAAGTGCACCTTCTACGAGGACATGAACATGGCCCAGGCCGCCGGTGAGGTGGCCAACCAGGTGAGCCGCGTGATGACCTACATGCCGCCCGGCACCCAGCCGCCCACGGTAGTGCGCTTCGATGCCAGCAGCCTGCCGGTGGGCGAGCTGGTGTTTAGCAGCACTTCGGCTTCGCTGGGGCAGATGCAGGATTTGGCCTCGACCCGCATCCGGCCCTTGTTTTCGCAGATTCCGGGGGCGTCGGCCCCGCCGCCCTTCGGGGGCAACGAGCGCACGGTGGTGGTGCGCGTGGACCCCGAGAAGATGAAGAGCTACCAGCTCACGCCCGACGAAATCGTGTCGGCCATCGTGAAAAACAACCAGGTGTCGCCGGCCGGCTCGGTGGGCATGGGCAACTACATGGTGATGACGCCCAGCAACACGGTGCTGGATAAAATCCCCGAATTCCTCAACATCCCGCTGCGGCAGGGGGTAGGGCCGGCCGTGTTCATCCGCGACGTGGCCTCGGTGGAAGATGCCACCGACGTGCCGGTGGGCTACGCCCTCATCAACGGCAAGCGCTCGGTGTACATCCCGGTGACCAAGTCGGCCGACGCCTCCACCATGAGCGTGGTGAACGCCCTGAAAGCCAAGCTACCCGAAATGCGCGCCCTGCTGCCCGACAACGTGCAGCTCAGCTACGAGTTTGACCAGAGCATCTACGTGAGCCAGGCCGTGCACAGCCTGGCCTTTGAAGGTGGGCTCGGGGCCCTGCTCACGGGCCTGGTAGTGTTCCTGTTTCTGGGCGATTTGCGCTCGTCGATTATCGTGATTCTGACCATTCCGATTTCAATTCTGACGGCCATTTTGCTCTTGCAGCTTACCGGGCAGACCATCAACATCATGACGCTGTCGGGGCTGTCGCTGGCCATCGGCATCCTGGTGGACCAGGCGACGGTGGTGATTGAAAACATTCACCAGCACCAGGAAATGGGCAAAACCAAGTCCCGCGCCATCCTGGATGCCAGCCAGGAGGTGTCGTTTCCGCTGCTGCTGATTACGCTCAGCATCCTGGCCGTGTTTGCGCCCGCGTTTCTGATGTCGGGGGTACCGCAGGGCATGTTCATTCCGCTCTCGTTGTCGGTGGGCTTCGCCATCATCGCCTCCTACACGCTCTCGCAAACCTTCGTGCCGGTGGTGGCCAACTGGTGGCTGAAGGGCCACGCGCACACCTCGGAACATGAGCTGAGTTTGCTGCCCGACCTGAAGGAGCCCCGCGAAACGGCGCAGGAAGGCTACGAGGTAACGCACCAGCAAGAGGTCAAGGGCTTCGAGCGGGTGAAGCTGGCCTACCTGGGCATCCTGGACAGGCTGCTGCGCCATCGGGCACTAGTGGGTACGGTGTACGGCGTGGTGTGCGCGGCCGTGATTGGGGTGTGCTTTTACTTCATCGGGCAGGATATGATGCCCAAAATCACGCATTCCAAGCAGTTTCAGGTGCGCATTGTGGCCCCCGAGGGGCTGCGCATCGAGCGCACGGAGGACCGCACCAAGGAAGTGATTAAGCTTATTCAGCAGATTGTGGGGCCTAAGAACGTGGCCATCACCTCGGCCTTCGTGGGCATGACGCCCAGCTCGTACGGCACCAGCGCGCTGTACGTATTCAACGCCGGCCCCAACGAGGCCGACTTGCAGGTGAACCTGGCCGAGGATTACCAGGTGAAGAACCTGGACGCACTCAAGGACCAGATTCGCCAGGCCGTGCACCAGCATTTGCCCGACGTGCAGCTGAGCTACGAACCCATCGAGCTGACGGATAAAATCATGAGCCAGGGCGCCCAAACACCCATCGAGATTTTGGTGGGCGGCAAAAACCTGCAAGACGGTAAGCAGTACGCCGACAAGCTGGTGGCCCGGCTCAAGCAAATTACCTACCTGCGCGACGTGCGCATCAACCAGCCCCTGAGCTACCCCACGGTGCAGATTAACGTGGACCGCGAACGGGCCGCCCAGTTCGGCCTTACCCCCGACCAGATTGCCAAGTCGCTGGTGGCGGCCACGTCGTCTAGCCGCTTCACGGCCAAGAACTTGTGGCTCGACCAGAGCAAGGGCTTTGCCTACCAGGTGCAGGTGCAATTGCAGTCGCAGGACATGAAATCGGAAGCCGACATGCAGAACCTGCCCCTGGTGCCGGGCCAGTTGCGCCCTACCCTCGGCGACGTGGCCACGCTGCACACCGCCAACGTGCCCGGCGAGTACGACCGCATTGGCCCGCGCCGCATCATCACCGTGTCGGCCAACATCGACCATAAGGACCTAGGCACCGCCACCCGCGACGTGCAGCGGGCCATCAAGGCCGTGGGCGCGCCGCCCAAGGGCTCGGTGGTGGAGCTGCGCGGCCTGGCCAAGCTGCTCACCGAAACCCTGAGCAGCCTGCAAACCGGCCTGGGCCTGGCCATTGTGGTCATTTTCCTGCTGCTGGCCGCCAATTACCAATCGCTGAAAGTAGCGGGGGTAGTGCTCGTAACGGTGCCGGCGGTGCTGGCCGGCTCGCTGGCGCTGCTGCTGCTCACGGGCCAGACGCTGAATCTGCAGTCGTACATGGGCGTCATCATGTCGGTGGGCGTGTCGGTGGCCAACGCCGTGCTCATCGTGACCAACGCCGAAAGCCTGCGCCTGCGCTACCGCGACGCCACGGCCGCCGCCCGCCTGGCCGGGGCCGCCCGTCTGCGCCCCATCCTGATGACCAGTATTGCGATGGTGGCCGGCATGCTGCCAATGGCCTCGGGCCTGGGCGAGAGCGGCGAGCAGTCGGCCCCGCTGGGCCGGGCCGTGATTGGGGGCCTGCTGGCCTCCACGGTGGCGGCGCTGTTCGTGCTGCCGGTGGTGTTCGCAGCCCTGCAACGCAAGACGACGTTCGTTTCCGTCTCGCTTGACCCCGACGACCCTGAAAGCGCCACCTACGACGGCCACGAAGCGCCCGCTACCGAGCGCCGCCTGACCGAGCCAGTGCTGGCGTAATTCTTCCTACCCCCTCTCTTTTGCCTGATATGAATTTCCCCGCCCTTTCGCTGCGTGCTTTGGCTGCGCTAGGCCTTGCGGCCAGCACGGCCTTATTCGCGGGCTGCAGCTCGAATGATGACGCCTCGGGCCAGACCGCCGCAGCTGCTCCTACCCCCCCGGCTTCGGCCGACGTGCGCTACGACGCCGTGCGGGTCACGGCCACCCAGCCGGCCCAGAGCCTAAGCCTGCCCGGCGAACTGGACAGCTACTTCCAGACCGACATCATGCCCCGCGTGAGCAGCTACGTGAAAGCCCTGCACGCCGACATTGGCGACCACGTGCGCCAGGGCCAGGTGCTGGCCGAGCTGGATGCGCCCGAGCTGACGGCCGCCCTGAGCGAGGCCCGCTCCAAGCAGAGCGTGGCCCAGGCCAGCTTCCAGGCCAGCCGGGGCACCTTCCGCCGCCTGCGCCAAACGGCCCGTACCGCTGGGGCCGTGTCGCCCCTCAACCTCGACCAGGCCCGCACCCAAGCCACCTCTGACAGCCTGAACGTGGTAGCGGCCCGCGCCCACTACCAGGCCGCCGCCCAAATGGCCGCCTACCTGCGCCTCACCGCCCCCATGGCCGGCGTCATTACCGAGCGCAACGCCGCCCCCGGCGCGCTGGTGGGGCCGGGCGGGCAGAGCGCCGTGCCGCTGTTTCGCCTCAAGCAGCTCAGCCGGTTGCGCCTGCGCGTGGCGGTGCCCGAGGCCTACGTAGGCGACATCCACCAGGGAGCCCCGGTGCAGTTCAACGTGCGCACGTTTCCGGGCCGCACGTTTGCGGGTAAAATCGACCGCGTGGCGGGCAACGTGACCCCCGGCACCCGCGCCGAAACGGTGGAAATCGACATTCCCAACCCGCAGGAAGAGCTAAAACCCGGCATGTTTGCCTCAGCCAACATCCCCATTAAATCTCCCAAAACCAGCCTCTACGTGCCCAAGTCGGCGGTGGTCAGCACTGCCGAGCGCACCTACATCATCCGGGTGGCCGGCGGCAAAACCGAGTTAGTGGACGTGCAGAAAGGCGACGAGAACGCTGGCCAGGTGCAGGTATTCGGTTCGCTCAAGGCCGGCGACGTGGTGCTGAAGGCCGGTAACGAGGAAATAGGCAAAGACGAGCCGGTGCAGGTGGCACTGGCGGCCCGCTAGTGGCGTTACGCGTGAGAAACTGTCCGCTAGGGCACTTTCACGCGAGCCGAGCCGAGGTAATGCACAGTGCCTTCGTTCGAGCGCTACCAGGGGGGTAGGGCGGCCTCGGCAGTTTGCCCTACCCCCTGCGGCGCGGCGTAACAGCAGCTATGTGCAAGCTGCTTACTTCCAGTCGGCCCCACCGCCCGCGCCTTTTTCGCCGTCGGGCTTGAGGAGCCGGAACTCGACGCGGCGGTTGATGCGGGCGTCGGCGTCGGTCACCTCGTCTTTGAGGGGCTTGCTGGAGCCGTAGCCGAAGCTCTCGATGCGGTTGGGTTTGAGCTTGCCCTTGCGCTCGATGTAGTGCCGAATTTCCTCGGCGCGGTCTTGCGAGAGCTTCTCGTTCACGTCGGGGTCGCCGCGGCCGTCGGTGTAGCCCGCGATGCTGAGCCGGAACGTGGGATGGTCGACCAAAAACACCGTGATGCGGTCGAGGGTGGTGTGCATGCTGGGCAAGATGCCCGACTTACCGGCCTCAAACTCAATATTTTTGAAGATGAGCGGCAGCTTGTAGTCGATGCTGTTGGTGAGCAGGCTCATCACGGTATCACCCTTCAGCTCAAACTTCTTTTCGACCGTGAACGCATCAGGGCTTTGGATGAGCATGGCGTAGTGCGAGCCATCCATAAGCTCAAAATCAAAGGAGCCATCGGGCCGCAAATACTTGCTGGCCACCTCCACACCATTATCGAGGTCGATGATGCTGACGATGCCTTTCAGGGGCTTGCTACTCACCGAGTCGAGCAGCGTGCCGGCTACCTGGGTGGTGGCCAGCGGCTGGGCCTCCATGGGCAGCGGGAAGGAGTAGAGGTCGAGGTTGGCCATGTCCTGGGCCTCGGAGCGGGCGTAGTAGAGGTTTTTGCTCTGGCTGTCGATGGTGAAATAATACTCGGAGCCCTTGCCATTTACGAGCGGGCCAATGTTGCGCGGCTCCTGCCAGTGGCCGCCCACCCGGTACGTTTTGTAGATGTCGAAGTCGCCAAAATTGAGCAGCTGGCCGCGCGAGCTGAAGTACAAAACCTGGTAGAGCGGGTGAAAGAAAGGGCTCACTTCGCTCTCGCGGGTGTTTACAGTGGGGCCCAGATTCATGGCCCTACCCCACTGGCCGTTCTTGGCCTTCACGGTGTAGTAAATGTCGCTGAGGCCGAAGCCGCCGAGCCGGTCGGAAGCGAAATACAGCGTATCCTCCTTGGGCGAGAGCGTGGGCTGCGAGTCCCAGGCGGGCGAGTTCACGAGCGGACCGAGGCTTTTAGGATTGCTCCACTGGCCATCTTTGCCGAGCGTGGCGGTGAAGAGGTCGCAGTTGCCGTGGCAGGTAGGGCATTCGCAGCGAGCGAAGAAAATGGTGCGGCCATCGTGCGAGAAGCACGCCGAGCCCTCGTTGTAGGCTGAGTTGATAGGCTTGGGCAGCGGCTGGGCCTCCGACCACACGTTGGGCGCTTCGAGGTGCGACACATAGAGGTTTTCGTCCTCCTTAGCGCGCACGCCCTTGCCCATCTGGCGCTTCGAGCTGAACAGTAGCACCGTATCGGCGGCGCCCAGCGCGGGGCCGTAGTCCGGAAACTTCGAGTTGATGGCGTCGCCCATGTTGGTGTACACGTTCTTGGGCGGGTGAAACGTGTTGAGTCCCTTGCGGTACTCCACCACTTCGTAATACACCTTGAGCGGCACATAAAGGTCGGCCGTTTTCTCCTCCAGCGAGTCGTAGTAGAGCTGCACGCGCCGGATGTCGGTGCGGTGGTGCTTGAGGGCCAGCCGGAAATACGCCTTGGCCAATTCCTGCGACCGCGCGCTGGCGCTATCGCGCTGCAAGAGCTGGCCCAGGTGCCAGAGCATATCGGTGTTGCGGTAAAAATTCTCGATACCAAACTGGCCCACGTAGCTGGTCAGCAGCACCTTTGCTTCGGCATAGCGACGGCGGCGCTCGGCCCGCTGAATGGCCTTAAGCGCTTTTTTGTCTTCGAAAAACGCGACGCGGTTGACGTTCGGAAAGTCGGGGGTGCCGTCGGCGCGCACGCGCAGGCGGCGCGTCACGCGGCCCTTCAGGGCTCGCTGGCGGTAGGTGGGGGGGGTAGGGCGCGCCGCTGGGGGGGCGGGGGCGGGCTGCGCCTTGGTGGGTCGCGGCGCGCGCTGCGCGGCAGCGGGCAGCCGGCCGCCTACCAGCACCAGCCAGCAACCCAGGATACAAAGTAGCAGCGAGCGAAACATGGAATGCAACGAGTGGGAATTTACCAGCGTGCAAGTTCTTACCAAACCGCCAGTATTAGCAAATTACTATGCCCGCGCGGGAAGCAAACCGCCGGATTGGCGGCCGGTCCAGGGCTGGCACGGGCCTTGCCGCCCTCCCCCGTTGCCCCGGCTGTACCTTAGCCCGGTGGTAGCCGGCTGCCAGAGTGGCAGCCCCAGGCCGGCTGCGGTCGACCTTTTTTTGCTTTGCCCATGCCCTTTGATTTGCTCCGCCCCGGCCACGCGCTGGCGGGCGGCCCCGATTCGCCTTCCGATGCCATTGCCATTATGGCGGCCGACCCCGACCACCTGCTTTCGGCCGCCGATGCCCCCGACGTGCTGGCCATTTTGCCCGTGCGCAACACGGTCCTGTTTCCGGGGGTAGTGCTGCCCGTGACGGTGACGCGCAAAAAAAGCATCCGGCTGGTGCGCAAGCTGGCGGCCAAAAACGAGAAGCTTATCGGCGTGGTGGCCCAGCGCCACCCCGACGCCGACGAGCCCACCACCGAGGACCTGTACCCGGTGGGCACCCTGGCCCGCATTCTCAAGCTCATCGACCAGCCCGACGATACCGTTACCATCATCATTCAGGGGCAGGTGCGCTTTGCGGTGGGCGAGCAGCTTACCTACTCGCCGCAGCTCACGGTGCGGGCCACGTACTTTGAGGAGAAAGCCCTCGATGCCAGCAAAGACGGCGAGCTGGTGCTGCTGCAAAGCCTGCGCGAGGCCGCCAGCAAGGTGCTGGAGCTGACGCCCGAAATCCCGATGGAGGCGCGCAATATGCTGGAAGGAATCCAGTCGCCGGCCTTCCTGACGCATTTTTTATCGTCCAACGTGCAGCTGGAGCTGCCCGCCAAGCAGCGGCTGCTGGAGCTGGCCGAGCCCGAAGCCCAGGCCCGCCAGCTGCTCGAAGCGCTGCTGCGCCAGATTGAGTTGCTGGAGATTAAAAACGATATTCGGACCAAGGTGCACACCGGCATCGACGCCGAGCAGCGCGAATATTTTCTGCGCAAGCAGCTCAAAACCTTGCAGGACGAGCTGGGCCAGGGCGAGGGCAGCCCCGAGGGCGACCTGGCGGCGCTGCGCGAGCGGGCCCTCACCAAAAAGTGGCCCGAGGCCACGGCCAAGCACTTCGACAAAGAGCTGAGCAAACTCACGCGCCTCAACCAGATGTCGCCCGACTACCCGGTGACGCTCAACTACGTGGAGTTTTTGCTGGACCTGCCCTGGGGCGAAACGACCAAGGACAAGTTCAACCTCAAGACGACCAAGAAAATCCTCGACGCCGACCACTTTGGCCTCGAAAAGGTGAAGGAGCGCATCCTCGAATACCTGGCCGTGCTCAAGCTGAAGCAGGATTTGAAAGCGCCGATTTTGTGCCTCTACGGCCCGCCCGGCGTGGGTAAAACCTCCCTGGGCCGCAGCATTGCGCAGGCGCTGGGCCGCAAATACGTGCGCCTGAGCTTGGGTGGCGTGCGCGACGAGGCCGAGATTCGGGGGCACCGCAAAACCTACGTGGGCGCCATGCCGGGCCGTATTATCTCGCAGATAAAGAAGGCCGGCGTGAGCAACCCGGTTATTATTCTGGACGAGATTGACAAGGTGAGCAGCGACTTCCGCGGCGACCCGTCGTCGGCCCTGCTGGAGGTGCTGGACCCTGAGCAAAACTCGACCTTCACGGATAATTACCTGGAGGTGGAATATGACTTGAGCCGGGTGCTATTTATCGCCACCGCCAATTCGCTGGAAACCATTCAGCCCGCCTTGCGCGACCGGATGGAGATTATCGACCTCACGGGCTACACCCAGGAGGAGAAGGTCCAGATTGCCAAGAAGCACCTCTGGCCCAAGCAATTGCGCGAGCACGGCCTGGGCGAAACGGAGGTTAAAATTGCCGACACCGCCCTGCACCGGGTGGCCGACGACTACACCCGCGAGAGCGGCGTGCGCAGCCTGGAGCGCCAGCTGGCGGCCCTCACCCGCAACCTAGCCCGCCGCAAGGCCAGCAAGGAGGCCCTACCCCCCCAAATCGAGCCGAGCGACGTGCTCAAGATTCTGGGCGCGCCGCGCTTCGAGCGCGACAAAGACCAGGACCACGACACGGCCGGCGTGGTCACGGGGCTGGCCTGGACGAGCGTGGGCGGTGATATCCTGTTCGTGGAGAGCCTCTTGAGCCGCGGCCGGGGCAAGCTCACGCTGAGCGGGCAGCTGGGCGACGTGATGAAGGAATCGGCCATTACGGCGCTGTCGTACTTGCGCTCGCGGGGCGACGAGCTGGGCATCGACCACCGCCTGTTTGAGCAGTACGACCTGCACATTCACTTCCCCGAGGGCGGCATTCCGAAGGATGGGCCGAGCGCGGGCATCGCCATTTTCACCAGCATTGCCTCGGCCTACACCCAGCGCAAGATTCGGCCGAAGATGGCCATGACCGGCGAAATCACGCTGCGCGGTCGGGTGCTGCCGGTGGGCGGCATCAAGGAAAAGCTGCTGGCCGCGCGCCGGGCGGGCATCGATATGATTATCCTGTCGCCCAAAAACCGCAAGGACGTGGAGGAAATCCCGGCCGAGTACCTCAAGGGCGTGCGCATTCACTACGCCGAGCGCGTGGACGACGTGCTGGCCGTGGCCCTGCTGCCCGAGCTGGTGGCCCGCCCCCAGAAGCTGCCCGTGCGCGACGAGGCCCCTACCCCCCTCGGCCCGAGCGTAGAGGTGCAGTAAGGCAGTGCGGTAAGCTTTGGCTTGCCAGCGGTAATTTTTCCAATTTCCAGCAAGCTAAAGCTTACCGCACGCTCGTTACTTTGTTCGTATGAAGCAACTGCTACCGTTTCTCCTCGTTTTGCCCTTCGCCGCCCAGGCGCAGATTGGGGGCCGGTCGGCGTTTCCGTTCCTTTCCCTACCCCCCTCGGCGCAGCTGGCGGCGCTGGGCGGCCTGACGGCCTCGGCCCGCAGCACCGACCCCACGCAGTTTTTCGCCAGCCCGGCGCTGCTCTACGCGGGCAACGACCACGCGGTGGCGGCCACCTACGTGGCTTACGTGGCCGACATCAAGCAGAGCTACCTGGCTTACACTTTTAACACGGAAAAGCGCGGACGCTTTGGGCTAGGCCTCACGTATTTGAACTACGGCAGCATACCTAATATTGATGATGCGGGCAATGTATTAGGCACCTTCGCGGTGAACGAATACGCGCTGGCGGCGGCCGACTCCTACACCTGGGGCAAGTTTACGGCGGGCATCACGGCCAAGCTGGCCGTGTCCAGCATTGCGGGCGACCGGGCCCTGGCCCTGGCCGGCGACGCGGGCGTGCTCTACAAACCCCACGCCGACCAGGACTTTACGGTGGGCCTGGTGGTGAAAAACGCGGGGGCCGAGCTGGTGCCGCATGTGGCCCGCGCCCGCGAGCCCCTACCCCTCGACGTGCAGCTGGGCACCACCATCAAGCCCGAGCACATGCCGCTGCGCTTCACCCTCACGGCCCACCATTTGCAGCAGTGGGATATTCAGTACCTCGACCCCAGCTCGACTACCACCAACGCGGCCGGCGACACCGTGCGGGCCCGCAAAAACTTTGGCGACAACCTGGCCAGGCACTTCACGGTGGGCGCCGAGCTGCTGCTGGGCAAGGGCCTGAGTCTGCGCCTGGGCTACAACCACCTGCAAGCCCGCGAGCTGCGCCTCGACAACGTGGGCGGCGGCGCGGGCTTCAGCTTTGGGGCGATGGTGCGGATTTCGCAGTTTCAGCTCGATTACACGTATGCCACCCTGCAGGCCGCCGGCAGCAGCAATTACTTCACGCTGAGCCGCAGCCTGGATAGTTTATTTAAGAAGAACGAGTAGGTAGTTTGTTTATTGAGCACGTTTTCTTGCGGAAGAACGTCATGCTGAGCTTGCCGAAGCATCTCTACTGCGCCGTTCGCACAGTTCGATAGAGATGCTTCGACAAGCTCAGCATGACGTTCTTTTCTGACTTTTATATACTTCCCGATTTTTCAACCGAATGCTAGACGACACCTTCCTGACCCCGGCCCAGATTGTGGCCGAGCTCGACAAGTACATCATTGGCCAGCACGAGGCCAAGCGCCACGTGGCCATTGCGTTGCGCAACCGCTGGCGCCGCCTGCACGCCCCGGCCGACATGCAAAAGGAGATTGTGCCCAATAATATCCTCATGATTGGGGCCACGGGCGTGGGCAAAACTGAGATTGCCCGCCGCCTCGCCTTCCTGGCCGACGCGCCCTTCGTGAAGGTTGAAGCCAGCAAGTTTACCGAAGTCGGCTACGTGGGCCGCGACGTGGAAAGCATGGTGCGCGACCTGGCCGAGCAGGCCGTGAGCCGCCTGCGCCAGCGCCGCCAGGAAGAGGTGAAAGCCCAGGCCGCCCAGGCCGTGGAGGACATTATTCTCGACGCACTTATTCCGCCCATTAAGTCCCCGGCCAAAGAAGGGGGTAGCAATGCCGGGCGCGTGAGCGTGGGCTTTAGCGGCAGCGCCGAAAATGTTATCGCCGATGCCCTACCCACCTCCGACCAGGAGCTGAACGAGCGCACCCGCGAGCGTTTCCGCCAAAAAATCCGCAACGGGGAGTTAGAAGACCGCCACATTGAAATCAACGTGGCCCAGAGCGGCCCCAACGTGGGCATCATGGGCGCGCCGGGCATGATGGACGAGGCCACGATGTCGGGCCTGCAGGATATGCTGGGCTCGATGCTACCCAAGAAAACGCGCAAGCGCAAAGTGACCGTGGCCGAAGCACGCAAGGTGCTCCTCGACGAGGAAGCCGCCAAGCTCGTGGACATGGACGAAATCAAGGAAGAAGCCATCCGCCAGACCGAGAACTCGGGCATCATCTTCATTGACGAGATTGACAAAGTAGCCACCAGCGGCAGCGGCAAGGGCGGTGGCCCCGACGTGAGCCGCCAAGGCGTGCAGCGCGACCTCCTACCCATTGTGGAAGGCTCGGCCGTGAACACCAAGTACGGCATCGTCAACACCGACCACATCCTGTTCATTGCCGCCGGCGCCTTCCACGTGAGCAAGCCCTCAGACCTTATTCCCGAGCTGCAGGGCCGCTTTCCCATCCGCGTCGAGTTGCAAAGCCTGACCAAGGACGACTTTTACCGCATCCTCAAAGACCCCAAAAACGCCCTCACCAAACAGTACCAGGCCCTGCTGGCCGCCGAAGACGTGCAGCTCACCTTCGAAGACGAAGCCCTGCTCAAGCTGGCCGACATCGCCGCCGAAGTCAACAGCGAGGTTGAAAACATCGGTGCCCGCCGCCTGCACACCGTCATGAGCCGCCTGCTCAACGACCTGCTCTTCGACGTGCCCGACAAGATTGCGGCCGGCGCGCAGCTCACCATCACCCCACAGCTGGTGGAAGAGCGCCTGCGCGACATGGTGAAAAACCGCGACATGAGCCAGTACATCCTCTGAGTTTTTGGCTTACGCAGGAAGCATAAAAAACCCTCGGCCAACTTGGCCGAGGGTTTTTGCTTGGTACTTAGCCGAAGCTTAGTAGCCTTGGTTTTGCACTAAGATACCAGGTGCCAAGTTTATGTCGCGCTGAGGCAGCGGAAACAGGTTACGGAACGTCTGGTCGTAGGCGTTGGGGGCAGTGGTCGAGCCGGTACCAAGCGTCGACTGCACGGTATTGGTGCGGCGCAGGTCAATCCAATACTGACCCTCGTAGGCCAACTCTAGGCGGCGCTGGCGTAGGATATCGGTAACCAAAGCTGCTGCGGTAGTAGCGGTAGTGTTGGCCAAGCCAGCACGCTTACGAATGACGTTCAAATTATTGGTAGCCGTGATGAGGTCACCAGTTTGCGCCGCAGCTTCAGCAATCGTGAGGTACACTTCGGCATAGCGTACCACGTTGAAATAGTCGTCACGCGTAGCGGTGCGGGTGTACTTCAGCGTCGTGCCAGCCGTGGCTGTGCTGTTGTTGATGGGGAGACGCAAGTCGCCAGTCGTATGCGCCGAAATCAGACCTGGGCTGGGGTCGAACTCGTTGCGCCCACCTGGCGATGGAAACCAGTAAAAGGCGTATAGATTCTGGTCGGTAGCCGAAAAAAAGAGCTGCCAGATGGCATCAGGCGTGCCGGCCGAAGAAGACGGCGCAGCAGCAGCGAAGCCAGCTGAAGCGGGCACTTGCTGTGCGAATTTCAACGCATCCGTATAGTTGCGCATCCGTAGCTCGAAACGCGCTCGCAAGGCTTGGGCCGCGTTTTTAGTAACTCGGGTACCCGTACCAACTGCGAGGTTGGCAATTGCGAAGTCCAAGTCGGCCCGAATGGCAGTAGCTACATCCGCTTCTGAGGCGCGAGCTATCGGAAGTGTCTGGTCACCAACGGCCAGGGTAGGCATCAGGCGCAGAGGTACGCCAGCACCGCCAGTGTAGCCGAAACCATTGGTAGTGCCACCCCATAGCGATAGTAGGTTCATGTAGCACAAAGCCCGGATGGTCCTGGCCTCAGACTGGGTAGCCAACTTGGTGAAAGCCGGGTCCGTGATTTTATCACTTTCCTCTAACAAGTAGTTACAACGATTAATCGTGTCGTAAATACTCTGCCAAAGCGTAGCTATCTCGTTGTTATCGGCTGAAATCTGGTTTTGAGCCACCAGCCCGTAGGTGGTGTTGTAAGTCCCTACTTCAATGATGTTATTAGACACCATATCTATGTCCGACGGAAAAGAGGCCCCGTAGTAATTGGTGTTCTGCAAACCATCGTAGCAGCCGAGCAGGCCGGCGGCGGCATCTTCTTTCGTACTGTAGCCCTTGTTAGAGCTGATGTTGTTCTGCGGCTCCACATTCAGGGCTTTGTCGCAGGCTCCTACCCCCAGGCCCAGGCTCAGTAACAGCGCTGAACGCGTAACAAGCTGACGTAAATTAGTTAGATTCATTGGTATAGCGAATTAAGAACTTAGAAGCCAAGCGTTACGCCACCCGTCAGAGTACGGGATTGGGGGTACGTGAAGAAGTCGGTACCTAAAGCCGTATTGTAGGTGGTCGTGCTGGCTCCCCCTCCGGCACCGTAGGTATTCACTTCGGGGTCAAGACCTTTGTACTTGGTGAAAGTCACTAAGTTTTGGGCCTGCACATACACACGCAATGTGCGCACATGGAACCGGTTGATTACCGATGCGGGCAAGGCATAACCCAGCGTCACGTTCTTGAAGCGACCATAAGAGCCATCTTCTAGGAAGCGAGTCGAAGTACGGCTGTTGTTGTTGGGGTCGCCATAAGCTGCCCGCGGCATGTCCGTGTTCGTATTGGTCGGCGTCCAGCGATTCAGCACGGTCACGTCAGCACTATATGCAACGCTCATACCCTCGGTATAGGAACGCGAAGAGTTGTAAATCTGGTTACCCACGTTATACTGGAAGAGCACGTTCAAATCGAAACCTTTGAAGCGAAAAGTATTGGTAATACCGCCGTAATACTTGGGCTGCGCGCTACCAATAATTTGCTGGTCGTCAGCGGTAATAACGCCATCACCATTTAGGTCTTTGAACATGATATCACCGGGCTTGGTATCAGGGCTTTGGAAGGTAGCGTTTGTAGACCCAGTTTTAGTCCGCAAGGCAGCATTCAGCGTGTTGATTTCATCCTGCGACTGGAAAATATGGTCTACAACGTAACCGTAGAAAGCACCTAGCGGTTGACCCGCCTGCAAGCGGCTTGCAAAACCCTGGGGTAGACCCGTGGGGCTAGGATTAGCAATATCCAGCACCTTATTGCGGTTAAAGCTGATATTGAAATTCGTCGACCAATTGAAGCCATCACCCTCATTTTGCATGTTGATGGTGGTAAGGGCAATTTCCAAACCTTTATTTTCTAGGCTACCCACGTTGGCACTATAGCTGGTGAAACCTGTATCGTAGGTGAGGCTCTGGGGCAGAAGCAAGTCGGTAGTGTGCCGATAGTACAAGTCGGTCGACACGTAGATACGATTCTGCAAAAAGGCAAAGTCCAGGCCGACATCCGTTGCGCTGGTGCGCTCCCACCTCAAGTCGGGGTTGGCTAATTGCGAGGTAGCCAAGCCACCTTGGTCAAGGTAATTGTACCCTACGCCAATCAGGCCGCGCGCCCCAAAATTAGCCGTGGGCTGATTGCCGGTTTGGCCGTAGCTACCGCGCAGTTTTAATTCCGAAAGTGCAGTTTGTTCTTTCAGGAAGCTTTCGTCAATAATGCGCCAGCCAGCCGAAACTGCTGGGAAGTAGCCTACCCGATTGTTTTCACCAAAACGCGACGAGTTATCACGACGCACTGAAGCCGAGAGCAAATAGCGACCTTTGAAAGCATAGTCAGCCTTCGCCAGCAAGCCAAACAACGTGTTCGAAGTTGAGGTAGAAGTAGTTGTTACCTTTGTAGCGCCGGCAGCCAACTCACGAATGGCGTTGCTAGGGAAGCCGCTCACCGTAGCAAAATTGCTGCTATAAGCATCACGCTGGTATTCGGCCACAAACAGTGCATTCAGGCTGTGGTCAGTGCCAAACATTTTGGAATAGTTCAGTGCACTAATATGGTTGAAGTTACCATCCTGCACCGTACCCTGCGAGGCTTGCCCATTCACCGAAGCACCAGCATTAGTTAGGGTGGAGTAGAACTGGTCGTCGCGACCATAGTTGAAATCCAAGCCGAAAGTGGCGCGGTACTTCAGGTTCTTAATCAACTCAAACTCCGTATACTGGCTTCCAATCAGGCGGTTAGTAGCGCTTTTAATATATGGCTCCGTAGCGGCTACGTAAGGATTTTCCAGCGACCCATTCTTGTAGTAAGTACCATCAGGGTTATAAAGAGGCAGGTCGGTGGCGTAAAGGCGGGCCGTGGTGAGAACTCCGTAAATACTGTTGTCGTTATTGATACGAGTGTTTACGGCTCGACTGAGGCCTACTGAAAAGCCCATCCGAATCTTCTCCGACAACTTATTGTCCGACGAAAAGCGTACGCTACCCCGATTATAGCCTGAGCCTAGGATAGTACCTAATTGGTCGAAATAATTGATAGCTAAGCGATAGCGGCTAGCATCACTTCCTCCCGAGAAGGTAAGGCCGTAGTTGCTGATTTGTGCGTCGCGTAGTACCAAGTCGCTCCAGTTGGTAGTTGGGGCAGTGCTGGGGTCCTGAAACTGGCTCAGTGGACGAATAGCTCCGTTGTTCGTATAGGTATAGATGTTATTCGTTGCAGTACTGGCGCTAGTCCGAGTGCGCGTACCAGCAGTTGCTCGGAAAGTAAAAGCAGCTGCTTCGGCTAGACTAGTGTAAGTGACGGCAGGAGATGTGCCAATAGCTGGCACAGTTGTCACAGAACCATCGGCATTTACTCCATATCGGTTGGATATTTGGTCAAGGAATAATTGAGTTTGTTGCGGACCGTTCAACACTTGAGGGCGTTTCCAGGCCGACTGCACCCCCGTATAATAATCTACGTCAACATTAGCCTTGCCAGCCTTGCCACGTTTGGTAGTGATAAGTACTACCCCGTTAGAAGCCCGCGAACCATAAATAGCTGCTGAGGCAGCATCCTTGAGCACCTCAATTGTGGCTATATCATTCGGGTTCAAGTCATTCAGGCCATTGATGCCTT
Organism: uncultured Rhodanobacter sp.; assembly: GCA_964657755.1. GTDB lineage: Bacteria > Bacteroidota > Bacteroidia > Cytophagales > Hymenobacteraceae > Hymenobacter. The sequence continues at coordinate 11,074 of CAZZWL010000030.1, read as the reverse complement.
GGTTACCCGTACCCAATTGCGATGAGCTACCAGTAATAATAGGCAAGCCATCTACTACGTATAGCGGCTCATTACTACCCGAAATAGAGGCACCTCCACGTACCCGCACCGCTATACCAGCACCGGGAGTACCCGAGTTCTGAAACACCTGTACCCCTGCCGCACGGCCTTGTAACGCTTGGTCTACCCCAATTACTGGTTGGTCTTTGAACTGAGCCGAGTTTACGGTAGCAATTGAACTGGTTAAGTCGCGACGCGATTCTACTTGGCCATAGCCAGTTACGACCACTTCGCTTAGCTGCTTGTTATCGGCTGCCAGAACAGCATCGACGTTGTTGCGATTACCGATGGCTATTTCCTGGGTTAACATTCCTACCGAGCTAAATACCAGCGTACCTCCGGTTTCCGGCACGTTTAAGGAGTAGCGCCCGTCGGCATTCGTAGAGATACCGGTAGTTGTACCTTTTAGCAACACAGTCACGCCAGGGAGTCCCTCACCCGACGTTTGGTCTATCACTCGTCCCGATACTGCCCGGGTTTGGGCCAGTGCCACTTGGAACAGAGTAAACATGAGCATGATGCTCATCAGTAAACTTCTTTTCATGCAGTGTGATGTTATAAAAAAGTGATTAAATGGTAAGCAGAAAGTGAAGCCCCTAAAGTAGTGGTGAAAAGATGAACGCATTGCATTACTACCCCCATTATTGCCATTTATTGACAAAAAAACCCAAAAAAAATCCTCCGGTCGATTTGACCGGAGGATTCAAATTAATAGCGAATAATTACTATTTTATCTAATAGCCAGGATTTTGCTGAGCAGCTAGGGTAGGGTTAATCTGCGTTTCGGTGCTCGGAATTGGCCACAGGAACAGCGGGTTGGTGTAGAGCACGGCCGCTACCGATTGGCCAGTGGCGCCGACACCGCAACTGTAACGGGCCAGCGTAACTTGCCCACCTACCTGCCCATTGAACTTGGCCGGGATACCCCCGCCCGGTACTGGTGCAAAGGTTGGGTCAAGGGCCAGGCGAGAGATATCACCCCAGCGCAAGCCCTCCCCGATGAACTCAATCCGACGCTCATTTAGAATAGCCTGTACCAAGGCGTTGCCCGTGAGCGCACCGGCGGCGTACTGGTCGGCCGCCGCTACCGAGCGGTTGCGCACGGCATTTAGCAGGGTCAGTGCTTGCACGCTATTACCCGTGCGGGCTAGGGCTTCAGCCTGATTTAGCAGCACCTCCGCGTAGCGAATGATGGGGTTGTAATCAGTAGAAGTTGCCGCGTCGAGATACTTCTTGATAACGTAAGTCGGTCGTACACCATCGGGCTGCATCATGGTAGTACGACGCTGGTCGTTGCACGTAAAGAACGACGCGTTATACAGATTTGGACTCACGGCAAGTAGCGCGCGGCCGCTGATGCCGGTTGGGGCAGAAGCTGACGAGCCAAATACGTTAGGTATAGCGCCGTTTACACCAGGGTTATCGGTATTGCTATTCTCAATGGAGAAAACGCTCTCCGAGGTAGTACCAGCTCCGACAAATGCGGCTCGTTGGGTAGCCGTGAGTGCATAGGTACCCAGCGGGCTGCTGAAGGTGGTTGTACCCGATATTATTTTGTTACCCTCCGTGATGGCGGCCGCCCAGTTACCCTGGTAGATACGCAGCCGCTGCTTCAGTGCAATGGCGGCTACCTTGCTGGCGCGCGTCTTGGTAGTGGCGTTGGCCGGCAGATTGGCTTCGGCGAAGTCCAGGTCAGCCAGCATCTTGGTATACACATCGGCTACCGTACCGCGCCCTACTGTGTTAGCTTGAGCAATCGACGATACTGTATTTATCGGCGTATCGCGGTAGGGTACCCCAGGGTTGCTGCCGTTGCCATCAGTATAGGGCTTAGAGAAGTTGATAACCAGTTCCATGTGCGCCAGGGCACGCAGAAAGCGCATTTCACCTTCATACTGCGCCTCGGTGGCTGCCGTAATAACGCCGGCCGTGGCCGCTTGCTGAATGCCCGCAATGGTCACGTTAGCCTTGTTGGCCAGGGCGTAGCAGTTGGCCCACATGTACACGATGTTAGGGCTGCTGGTCGTGATGGCATTCTGGAATACGATACCAAAGAAGCCAGCCATGTCAGACACGTCTTCGCCACGCGCATCGCCGAGGTCCGAAGAAGCAGCACCAAACGGATAGCCCCGCGAGCCACCCACGTTACCGTTGTAGAAGCCCGATTGGGCCGCATCATACACACCGGTTACCGCCAGCGCGATACGGGAGGCATCGCTGTAAACGGCCGTTTCTGATATCGCATCCTGGGGCGTTACATCCAGCACATTGCAGGCCCCGAGTAGCAGCCCCATACCGAGGGAGGCAATAAAAGCCCGGCGCCGGCTAGCCGACCCCAAAGTCATAATATTTTTCATGGATAAGAATAAAAGCAAAGGTTAGAAAGCAACGTTTACACCACCCGTGAACACCCGCTGCTGCGGGTTGCTGTTGTAGTCGAGGCCCGATACAGTATTGGAGGTGTACGTCGTGTTTACCTCTGGGTCAATTCCTTTGTAGTTGGTGAATGTGTACAGATTCTGCACCTGACCAAATATGCGGATGCGGCTCAGGTTAAGAGCACCCACGTAGCGGGTGGGCAGGGTATAGCCCAACGTGATGTTTTGAATCCGTACGAAGTCACCCTTCTGCACAAAGCGCGACGACGACGAGTTGGTCGTATTGATGAAGTCACCACGGCCCGAATACAGACGGGGGGTAGTGCCATCACCCGTGTTCGTTGCCGACTGCCAACGGCCCAAAATTTCCGAGCCGTTATTCAGGAAGTCCATCCGCAGCAATTGCTGACGAGTAATGTTCATGATGGAGTTGCCGAAGTTGTAGCGCAGGAACACGTCCAGGTCAAAGCCGTGGAAAGTAAACGTGTTGTCAAAACCACCAAAGATTTTAGGATTGGTTTGTCCCAGCAGAATCTTGTCATTCGTGCTCAGCGTCGAAGCCGCCCCGAGAACACCAGGATTGGCTGGGTCGTAGCCAGCATAAGTTGAAGTGTTGATATTACCCTGCACCAGCGTACCATCAATCTTCTTGTAAATAGGATTACCGTTAGCAGCATTTACGCCCTGGTAGTCGAATCCCCACAGCGAGCCGATTGATGCACCTACCTGAGTGATGGTATACGTACCACCCTGGTACACACCGGGAATTGGTGAGCCACCTTCACCCAGCGAAGTTACCTGGTTGGCGTTAGTAGAAATGTTGACGCTCGAAGACCACGTAAAATTCTCATTTCTAATATTTTGCGTTGTTACCGACAGCTCAAAACCTTTGTTCCACATCGAGCCAACGTTGGCATTATATGAACTTAAAGGTACGCCCAATGATGGGGCAACGGGTACGGCCAGAATCAAGCCGTCGTTGAAGTTGCGGTAGTAGTCGGCGGCGACAACGAGGCGGCCATCGAAGAAGCCCAAGTCGATGCCATAGTCTTCTTTTTTATTGGTTTCCCAACGCAGGTCGCCGTTACCAAATTGACCGTAAGCGATACCAGATTGATTAGCATACTGCGCGGGGTTGTAGATACCAGCGTAAGGAAAATAGCCGATGTTGGTGTTACCAACCCGAGCGTACGAAGCACGAAGCTTGAAGTCAGTCCAGAATGAGGCTACGGAAGAATTCTTGAAGAAGTCTTCCTGCGACACACGCCAGCCAATCGAGCCACCGGGGAATGCCCCACGTTGCTTACCAGGAGCCAGCGACGATAAAGCATCCGAACGTAGGGTAGCGCTTAGCAGGTAGCGGTCCTTAAACGAGTAGTTGAGGCGGCCGAAGTACGACTGGTAGCCTTGCTGCAAGTAGTCACCGCCAATAGTTTGCGAAGCGAGCGTCGAGGTAATGATACCATTCTGGCCCAGCAACCGGTCCGAGATATTCGTACCCTGCGCCGAGTAGTAGCTAGCCGTCGTACTCTGATATTCTACACCTACTACGGCGTTGATTTTATGGTCCTCGCCAATCACGTTGTTGTAGGTGGCGGTGTTTACGAAGTTCCAACGGATGTTGGGGCTGAACTGCTGGTACACTAAGCCATTGGCCGAGCGGCCGTCGCCCTGGCGGGGGTCGTAGTATAGGAAGTCGTCTTCCAGCTGCGTGTCGGTGCTGAGCTGCGAGCGTATACGCAGGTTCTTCAATGGCTCCACTTCCAGGTAGCCATTACCGAGGATGCGGTAGCTGGTCGAACGATAGATATTATTGTCGAGCGCGAAGATGATGTTGGGGTAGTTGAACGCAATAGACTGCGTGTTATTTCCTTGGCCCAGGATGCCGGCCGCGTTCACGTAAGGCGTGCCGTCAGGATTGCGCGAAGGCACGTTCGGGAACAACGACAAAGCCGAAGCCACGTTGCCCGACAGACCGTTGGTACTGCTGTTCAGGCCCAACGTTTGGGTACGGGTCAGGCCGGCGTTAAAGCCAACGCGTAGCCAAGGCTTTATTTCCGAGTCCACATTACCCCGGAAAGTAAAGCGTTGCAAGGAGTTAGCCCGGATTACCCCTTTCTGGTCAGTATAGCCACCCGAGAAGAAATAGTTCGTTTTATCGGTAGCGCCCGAAACGGCCACAGCATGGTTCTGCTGAATGCCCGTGCGGAAAATTTCACTTTGCCAGTCGGTACTTACTGGGTTGCCATTAGCATCGCTGTAAGCAGCTGCAATTGCCCCGTTACCACCAGCATTGCGGTCTTTTTCATTGCTGATGTTGACGAAGTCGTCGGCACCCAGTACTGAGTAGCGCTTCAAGGTTTTGGCAGCGCCAATGTAGTTATCGTACGTAACAGAAGCTTTGCCTTTGCGGCCGTGCTTGGTAGTAATGAGGATAACCCCATTGGCACCGCGCGAACCGAAGATGGCCGTAGCCGAACCGTCCTTTAATACTTCGTACGACTCAATATCGTTAGGGTTGATATCAGCCAAACCGCTGGAAGCGTTGGCATCAACCCCACTGTTCTGGCCCGTAAAAATCGGCTGGCCATCCACTACCACCAGGGGATAGGTACCCGAGCTGATAGAGTTGGTACCCCGAATCTGGATGCGGGGCTGCTGCCCAAGCAGGCCGCTAGGCGTTTGCACGCTCACGCCAGCGGCGCGGCCACCGAGTTGCTGCGCAAAGCTAGGGGTAGCTAGGCTAGCTACGGCCTCACCCTGCACGGTAGCGATAGAGCCGGTCAGGTCGCGACGCTCCTGCGTGCCGTAGCCAGTTACAACTACTTCGCTCAGCACTTTGGTATCGGCGGCCAGGCCGACGTTGATTTGGGAGTCGGCTCCGAGCGGACGCTCCTGCGTTACATAGTTAACCGAGCTAAATACCAACGCACCGCCCGTAGCGGGTACATTCAGGCTAAATGCCCCGTCGGCATTGGTCGATACGCCATTGGAAGTGCCTTTCAACAAGACGGTCACGCCGGGTAGGCCCTCGCCCGTCTTCTGGTCCGTTACTCGTCCCGATACTGCCCGCGTCTGGGCCAGTACCACTTGGAATAGAGTAAGCATGAGCATAAGGCTCATGAGTAAGGTTTTTTTCATTGAGAAAAAGGGAAGGTGAAAAAAGATAAATGACTGCCAAATGCAATTGGCGCTAGCTAATTGAAGCCGCAATATAATTGGCACAGTCTAAATAAAGGACAACTCTCGTTGGTAACCAGCCAACGCTTAACTTATTTTAAGGCTGATACTGCTGCTAACGTTTTGATTCACACTCCCAAAATATTACACTTGCACGCTCCAAATTATCGGCACTTTTGTTTTCTGAATTCCTACTATTTGTTCATAATAAATTCATTTTTAAGGTATTTATACTGCTATCTATCCGTAAACTTTCCGTTCGTGTCAGCCACATATCCGGCTAATTAAACCGCTGTCCTCAGGGCTCTTCGCACGATTAGCGCGCCCCTTTGCATTCAAAAAAGCTTTGCATTTAAATCAAAAAGGAGAACTGCTCTTGCGAGCAGTTCTCCTTTTTTTGGGGCTTCTAGAGTTGTTCTACTTTAGAACTTATCCCAGAACACCTTCGTCTCGACCTTATCACCCCCAATAGCACTGGCGGCCGTTGCGTAGTTCGCAGCGTTAAGGTTTTGCTCTTCCGTAGGATAGCGCAACCGCACTGGAATACCCGATAGTGCACCAGATGGCGCCGTTAATACCGGATAATCGAGGCGGCGCCAATCGGTCCAAGCCTGTACAGGCTGGATATATTCCGAAATCCACTTTTGCACCCCGATTTTCTGCTTGTATGTGCCGGTAGCAGTAGCATAGGCCACGCTGGGCTGGGCCAGGTAAGTCGTTGCATCAGCCGCACTACCCCCCCACTGCTGAATAGAGGCTGTAACGGCAGCGTTATAGTGCGAGGTAGCCGTGCCACCTACACTAAAGCCACGGGCGGCAGCTTCTGCTAGCAGAAACTCCACTTCCGAATATGATTCAAAAATGGCGGGCAAAGTTGGGTCATTTAGCGGTAAACCGGGCTGCGAGAAAGACGAAGCATTGTTGTTAGTACCGTAAATGCCACCAACGTAGGTGCCGGGCGCCGCACCCGCCGCCGCTACCTGGAAATAGCTAGGTAGACGCGGGTCGCTAAGGGCCTTTAGCTGATTAATGAACAAATCGGTGCCAATGAAGTCCTTGCGGCCGCTCTGCACCAGGTTTTCCCAGAGGGGGTTAGTATTCGGGGGAGCCGCCAGGAAGGCAAACGTAGCTTGGTCGCTGTTAGCCTTGAACACGTTGGGAGCGGCAGCTTCAGCCTGGGTTTTAGCCCGGGCTGCATCAGCGTCGGCTGTTGTGATGGCCAGGCGTAATTTCAGCGAATTAGCAAGTTTCACCCAACTCGTCATGCTACCCCCATAAATGAGGTCGGCATCACCAAGGCCAGCCGAAGTCGTCTTCATCGCCGTGATAGCTGCGTTGAGGCGAGCAAACAAGTCGGTGTAGATAGTAGCGGCATCGTCATAGGCTGGCTGCGGATTAGCGAAATCCAGAGCCTGGGTATACGGTACGTTACCGTAGGTATCCACCATTACTGACCACGCGTAGACCGAGAGTACTTCGATACATGCCAGTTGATTGGCTTTTACCCCGGCATCGAGCGTAGCATCAGCCGTGATGAGGTTTTTGGCCTCACTCAGGTTGCGCAATACACCGGGTGCTACTGTGGGGTCAGTACTACCGCGACCCAGATAGAGTGAGCGCCAGAAGTTGCGCGGAATTTGCCGAGAGTCGAGGTTGTAGATGGATTCGTCGTAGTAGGTCGTTTCGGCCCAGTACTGCACGATGAGTTCGAAAATATTGTTATTGACGTTGTTGCTAACCATAGCGCGCGCCAAGCCAAGCTCGGCCGACGACACCAGGGTAGTACCCGGCACCGCCGTTGCACTTTTAGGGTCAACGTTGTAGTCCGTCAGACTATTGACGCACGAGGACGCCATAACCAAAGCGGGCAAGCAAACAAGAAGTGATTTTTTCATATCTGATAGGGATACAAGAGATTAGAAACGAACACGAAGGTTGACGCCCAGGCTACGAACGGCTGGGTAGGAACCACCTTGGAATCCTTGGCCCAGGTTGCCGGAGCTGGCAACTTCTTCGGGGTCGGCATCGGGCAGGTTCTTGTGAATAATCCACAGGTTACGCGCGATGATGGACAGGTCAACGCCTTTTAGGAAAGGCGCCTTGGTTAATAGCGAGTTGGGCAAGCCAAACGATAGGGCTACTTCGCGCAGCTTCACGAAGCTGGCATCGTATACGAAAGCTGAATTCGGGTTGCGCAGGTAGCCATACAGGCCGTAGTTGGTGTTGCTTACACGGGTCGTGTTGGTCGAACCGTCAGCCTTCACACCGTCCAGGATTACACCACCACCAGTAGCAATCGTATTACGCGAGGGGTTGCCCAAGTCGTTGTTGAGGGCCGTTTCGGGCTGCAGGCCGGTAGCCAGGCCGTAATAGCGGTCGAGCGAGAATACTGAGCCGCCCGACTTTATGTCAATCAAGAAGTTGAGCGAGATAGACTTGTAGGTAATCGTGTTGGTGATACCACCGCGCCAGCGGGGGGTAGGGTTGCCGATGATAGAGTTGGCATCCGTTTGCAGGTAATATCCATTAGCACCAATTACCTTCTGGCCGTTGAGGTACACGAAATCGGTACCGCGTAGCGTGCCGTAAGCCTGACCCACCGTCGCGTTTGACGAAACACCACCCTGGTAGGTAGCCAGCAGCAGGTTGGGTACATCCTGGTAGAGCGAAACAACCTTGTTTTCGTTGCGGGCCCAGTTAACGGCCACGCGCCAGTTGAAGTCACCCGTTTTTACCGGCACGAAGAAAGCTGACAATTCCAGGCCGCGGTTACGTACTTCACCCGAGTTCACATAACGCGAGACGTAACCCGTAGCGGCCGACACCGTTACCGGGATAATCTGGTCGATGGTGTTTTGCTGGTAGATAGTAGCCTCCAGACCCAGGCGACTGTCGAGGAAGGCCGATTCGATACCTGCCTCGAAGCTGCGCGTGCGCTCGGGGCGCAGGTCAGGGTTATTCTTGGTAGAGTTTACGGCAAACAGCGGCACGCTGCCAAACGAAGCCGGCTTGCGGTACACATCGTATACACTCAGGGGCAGCGCACTAGAGCCTACTTCAGCATAGTTGGCCCGCACCTTACCGTAAGAGAGCCAAGGGGTAGACTCCCGCAAGTCTTCCGAGAAGACATAGCCCAGGGCTACCGAGGGGTAGTAGTAGGTGTTGTTGGCAATAGGCAGGGTAGTGGACCGGTCGCGGCGCACGGTCAGGTCCAGGAATACCCGTTCCCGGAAGCCCAGGGTGGCGCTGGCAAAAATGCCGTCTACGCCTACCTGCGTCACGCTCTCGCTCGGGGCATTGATGGCGTTCACCGAATTGGAGAGCGAATACAGACCAGCTACAGTCAAGCCACCATTGGTGGTAGCGTAAATCGAGTTGTTGTACACGCGGCGCAGGTTAGCACCGACTACTCCCCGCAGTGAGAAGCTCTCACCCAGGCTCTTGTTGAAGTTAGCAAATAAGTCGTAGTTGAACTCGCGGTACGAGTGGTTGTAGCGCGAGTAGTATGGCACGTACGAAGCCTGCGTGCTACCCACTGCCGAGCGCTCCTCTTGAAATTCGTCGTACGAGTCAACTGAAACGCGGCCAATCACTTCAATGCCCTTAATGACTTTGTAGTTAGCCATCACGTTGCCGAAGGTGCGGTAGCGGTTATCGTTCTCGTAGTTTTGGTAGCGCACGAAGTAGGGATTGTTCCAGTAGATGGCCGAAAGGTCACCGTTTTCGGGGCTGGAGAAGTTCCAAGTAGCGTTATTGTTATTGCGGAAATATGCTTCCTTCAACTGCTTGATATCCAGGTTAGTTTCCCACCACTGGCGGAAGTTGGTCATCAGGTTTTCCGAGCCATAGCCGGTGCCGTAGCGGCCCAGGCCATCGAGGCGGGTGAAGTTGACGGTCGAGCTAACTGTCAGCTTAGGGGTCAAGTTGAGTGAGCCGGCGAAGTTGAGGGTATTGCGGGTAATTTTGCTGTTAGGCAGTACTCCGCGCTCAATATTGTTGTTATAGCCCAGCTTAAAGGTACCCTGGTCATTACCCCCGTCAATCGTAATTGTGTTCAACGTTGACACGCCGGTTTCGAAGAAGCTGCTGGGGTCGTTATCGCCCGCTACCCAAGGGGTAGCCTTACCGAAGTTAGGGTCACCGGGAGTATACGAATACCACTGGCGCACCAATAGGTTAGGGTCGAACGCCGCGCCGTATGAAGCATCTTCCGAAGTAGGTACTACCAGCTCCTTAGTGGGCGAATCGTTGAAATAAGGATTGGTAGGGCCATAGTAACGGCCGTAGCCAGCACCATACTGCTTCTGGTATTTGATGAACGTGCTCTTATCGATGCGGGCAAACGTCACACCCGTGTTAAGCGTCACGCCAAAGCCGCGGCGGCCTTTTTTGGTCGTAATCAAAATAACACCGTTAGAAGCGCGCTCACCATAAAGGGCGGTGGCGGCAGCACCTTTTAATACCGTAGTAGTCGCAATATCGTCGGGGTTAATGTCGGAAGCAGCATTGCCGTAGTCGTAGCCGGAGCTACCGGTTGCCTGGGCCGTGCTGTTGGTATTGAGGTTACTAATCGGCACCCCGTCCACTACGAACAGGGCCTGGTTGTTACCCGTAATGGACTTGGTACCCCGGATAACTACGTTGGACGAGCCACCCAGCGTGTTGGTCTGCTGAATAGCCAGACCAGCTACTTTACCCGACAAGCCATTGATGGGATTCGGGTTACGGGCCACCGTAATGTCGCTACCGTCTACCTGCGTGGCCGAGTAGGCCAGCGAGTTGCGGCTGCGCTCTACGCCGAGGGCAGTTACTACTACCTCGTTGAGTTGCTTGGTATCGCTGGCTAGGCCCAGCGATACTGTATTGGTTCCGGTGATGGCTGCCTCCTGAGTAGTATAGCCCACAAAGCTATAAATCAGGGTAGTAGCCGTCGAAGGCACACCTAATGAGTAAGCGCCATCCGCATTGGTAGAAGTACCGATGGTGGGCTGGCCCTTCACAATGATAGTTACACCCGGCAAGCCCTGACCCGTGGAACGGTCCGTTATTTTACCAGATATTGTTCGGTCTTGTGCCCAAGCCTGCTGGCATAAGCCAACCAAGAGCAGAAGTACCCAGAATAAGGGTTTATTCATGATGGAAATGGGTTAGTGAATGCTTTAAAAAAAGCGAGTTTGTGACGGATGCAGCAAGTATAAGCAAAAAACAATGGCCCGGTGGTCGTTTGCGTCTCGGCTTAATCTAAATTTTACACATTATTTATCAGATAATAATCTTGATTTTAATAAGTTAGTCCATTATTACTGTATCAAACAGCAAGGTTTTTTTAGCACTTTCGCGCACTAAAAAAAATTACTTATGCACAACAGCGATATACTTGCACCTAGCGGCTACGACCACTAGCTCAGCAATTTCACATATTGCTCATCTAGTTACAACCAAGCGCCCTACCCCAC